>JABUEY010000052.1 GCA_013314815.1 Syntrophobacteraceae bacterium | reverse complement strand
ACCGCCGTTGCGCGATGTTCAGGAGTCATCGTCCGCATATCCGAGATCCACGAAAACTGCCGATAGGGGCGGGGGTCTTCGATCTCGTCTCCCGCCTCCTCTTCAGACAAAGTCTTCCGGTACTGGATCTCCCTGGTCAGAAAGTCAGCCTTGTCCTTGGCCTTTTCCACCAGGATCTGCCTGATGAGTTCGAGTTCCTTGGCGTCCCTGGTGTCGAGCGGGTTTTCCTTTTCGAGGATCTCCAGCTGGTCGTCGGCAAGATTCTTCCTCTTCTTCAGCCGGTCCGCCTCCTTCTTCAGAGCCTTCTTCTTGGCCCTGAACGCGAACATGAACTGCCTCATCCCCGCATGTCCGTGCCCGTTTCCGACGGTCGCCATAAAAAGGACCGTGCGGTCCGGCGGAGCCCTGTTGAATTGCCTCGTAAGAGCCAGCAGCATGGCGATGGACGTGGCTTCATCGGCGCCGGGAGCCAGGCCGAGCACATGCGACGAGGCGTCGTACGAGGCGTCGATGATGACCAGTTCCTTGCTGAGCTCGGGGTCCCTGCCGGGGACAAAGCCGTAGCAGTTCTTCACCAGCCTGTTCTTCCAGCCGGTCACGGATTTGACCACCGCCTCGGGGGATCCTTCCCAGGCAAGAGATCGAAGCTTTCGAGCCGACTCGGGAGGCACCCAGTAACGCGGGAGCGCGATGGGGGTCTGGGTGCTCTTGTCCATGAACAGGCTGCGGCCTGAGGATTCGTCTCCCAGAAACAGCACCGCGCCTGCACCCAGGCTTGCCGCGTTCAGCCAGTTGCCGTGAGACGACATTTCAAGAAGCACGATGCTCCCCTCGACCGGCTTGCCGCTGAGCTGCTCGAAGCTTCCTTCGTTCGCGTAAACCAGCCGGCCTCGAAGCCCTTCCTTCGGAGTCATGGAAAGATAGACCAGGTTGGGTTCCCAGGGGTGGATGTCGAGAGTCTCCCCGTTCACTTCGATGGACGCCGAGGACACCTCCGGGATCGGGGCCAGGAACTCCTGGCTTCCCACATCCTTGAGCCCGGCTTCCTGGAACGCCTTGAGTATGTATTCGGCCGCGGCCTCGGACCCCTTGCTTCCCATGGAACGGTCCTGGATGCCGCCGAAGAAGTGCATGTCCTTCGTGATATCGGCCGACACCGCGTCCGCCGTCATCCAACCCGACAGAACAAGAACCAGGAATGCGGTCCGGAACAGGAACCCGTTGAAATGCGATATGCCGTATATTGAAAACATGACTGTTTAAGCCACCTCGCCGACGGAAATCTTGAGTTTGTCGCGCTCCTCGACCCGGTCGATACGACCGTCGCGGATCCACACCACCCGGTCCGACACGTTCAGCATCTTGATATCGTGGGTTGCCGAAATGATGGTGACGTTGCGCTGGACGGAGAGCTGCTTCAGCAGGTTGATGATTTCCTCGCCTGTCGAAAGGTCCAGGTTGCCGGTGGGTTCATCCGCGAGGATAATGGCCGGATCGTTGGCCAGGGCTCGAGCTACGGCGACCCTTTGCTGCTGGCCGCCCGAGAGTTCGGAAGGCTTGTGGTTGTAGCGTTCCGCCAGGCCGACGAGCTTGAGCAGCTCCATGCCCTTGTCCATGTACTCCTCGCGATGCATGCCGGCGAAGATCATGGGAAGAGTGACGTTTTCGATGGCCGTCATGACCTGGATGAGGTTGAAGGTCTGGAAGATGTAGCCGATCTTGCGGCACCTCAGCCACGCCAGTTCATACGCATCGAGCTGAGCCACATCCACTTCGTCGATGAACACCTTGCCCGTGGTGGGCTTGTCCAGGGCTCCGATCATGTTGAAAAGAGTAGACTTCCCCGAACCGGAAGGCCCCATGATAGAGAGGTATTCACCCGTCTTGATGGCAAAATCGATGCCCTTGAGCGCCTCCACAAGGTTGCTGCCCAGCTTGAAAACCTTGGTGACTTCGAAGAGCCTCACTACGTTGTGAACGTATCCCTGATCCACGATCATTCCTTCCAACTAAAGGCAGAGCAGGATATTCGACATGCCGGCAAAAGGAACCCGCCCCGAATGCATCGGCGTTCTCAGGCAGGATCGACGGTCGGCCATAACCCGATAGCACGCGGACCGCATCGCGGGTCGACACCGCCGCGAAGCGGGGCTTCCCCTATTGTTCGGTCCTCAGCGCAACGGCCGGCTCCATCCGTGCGGCGACCAGCGCAGGGTAGATGACCCCGGTCAGGGAAAGGAACACGGCAAGAAGGGTGGCTCCCACAAGCGTGAGAAGCATGCCGGCCAAGGGCCAGTGGATGAAAACCGGCCAGCCGAACTTCAGGGCGAGTGTCAACGTGGACACCACAAGGCCGAGAAGGCTCCCCGCAAAACCGCCGAACAGTCCCTGGTAGACCGCTTCCACAACGAATATCCGGACAACGAAACTGTCCAGGGCTCCAAGGCACTTGAACGTGCCGATCTCCCTGAACCTTTCGGTAACGGCCATGAGTTGGGCATTGACGATCCCGACTACGCACACGAGAAGCGAGAGAATCACCAGCCAGCGATCCTTGGCGCTCGTCCCGAATGTCCCCTCGAACTGTTCGTAGCCTCCGGCGATGATCCTGTCCTGCAGCGATGCGTCGATATTCGGCCACATGGCGTTCAGGATCTCGTAGCCCGACCAGGTGTACGAGACAAAGGCGATGGCAAGGGCGAGGGTCATGGTGGTGACCAGGGAACGGAACAGGCGGACCTTGATGGAATTGAAGGATATCTTGATGACCTGCCCCCAGGGAAGAACGACCTGTCTGCGCACGGAGTCCGCCATCTGCTTTCACCTTGCATTGGATGCGTCGGCCATTGGCACCTGAGCTGCCGCGGAACATGGTTCGAGTCCGGTGGGGCAGTTCCCGACTTCGATGAAATTCACTTCGACGCGAGCAAACCTGGTCCCCTCCATCCAGGCGGCGATGCCTTTCCGATTCGGTCGGCTTTTCCCGTGGCTGCGGGCACCTGAACTGAAAGGAACAATAATAACGGCCTGAGACCTGATTCTAATATTGCTCCAAACAATTTTCAACCGCAAGGGCGGTCTCCACCGCGCCGTTCATATTAAAAATTTCGCGGGCGGCCGGAGGATATGGGCCGTCGAGAATTCTTTCTATTGCTTCGGCGACTCCGCCCGCCTCAAGGGTATCCAGTACCGTCACCAGGTTCAGCCTTTCAAGCCGCCCGGCCCGGAGCGACTGCTCCCGGTTGGCCGCGAAGGGATACATTAGGGCTTTGACACCCGAATTCAGAACATCCATGCACGTATTGTAGCCGGCCATGCTGATGGAGAGTTCGGCTTGAGCCAGTTCACGGGCGAAGTCGGGAGCAAACGGTTTCAGGCGGGTTCGAGGGTCTTTCCATGCGAGCGCTTCGAGATCGGCCCTGTGGCCGGGATCCATGAAAGGGCCGATGAACACATCCAGGCGCAGGGATTTGTCGGCAAGCGACTGGACCGCACCGATGGCGGCGGCCAGAAGTTCCACCCCTACCTTGCCGCCTCCGCTGCTGGCGACAATCCTTTTGCCCTGGCGCACGGCGCCGACCAACGAGTTCCCCCTCGCGATGAAACCCGTGTAGCGAAGAACCACGGCGATGTCTTTCACCCTCTGGAAAGTGGTGTCGAGACTGAAGATCCCGGGGTCCGAATGAACCAGGAGAACATCGTAGTACGTGTTGAGTACATCCAAAACCCGCTGCTCGTACCTGGCCTCGTCCTTCTTCTCCACCAGGATGTCCCTCAGACTGCAGATCGTCTTCGTTTTCCGCCGGGTCCGGCGGACCGCCTCGAGAAGAGGCATCAGTTCGAACCGGAACTGTCCTCGCCCGAACGGGAAGAGTTCCGTAATGAGAACATCCGGCGCATGGTCCCGCCATGCGTCGAGAAGAAGGCGCTTTCGGACAGACTGGATTTCATCCAGGCTGCCGCCGCGGGTCTCCATCGTCCGGAATTCGGAGTCCATCATCAGGGGTGGAAGAAACAGCCTCTTGACGTGCCCGGGCGCGGTGAAGCCCGGGACGGGGTCTCCCCCTTCCACGAACAGGACTTCGTGCCGATGCAGCGCCCCGGCAATCTCCATGCTCCGGAAAAAATGGCCGACACCCAGCACGTGCTGACTGTAAAACATGATCTTCATTGGAACAGATCCCGGGAATAGCTATCGAAAGCGACAACAGTGCGGCAGACCGGCGGCACAGCCCCACTTTCTTCAGGTTCATCCGTCAAACGAGCACCTCCGGGTGCCTTTCACGCATCCAATGTATTTCTCGAACGAGATGCTTATCACGCAAAGGATCGATGGCATCACAACGACATTCGCGCAACCATTAACACCGTCCTTCCCGCGAACGGTCATGACCATCAGGTCACAATGAAGGATGAAACACTTGATTGAGCGAGCTATTTAAGCCATAGACCATCCTCCAACAGATGTTTGCGACAAAACGATCAATGAAGGAGGATGGACCATGGCAAGGAGTAAAGATACACAAACCATTAGAGTTGTGCACCCGATTTGTTGTGGACTGGATGTCCATAAGAAGAGCATCAGTGCCTGCTTGCTCACTGTGAATTCGGAGGGGTTTGAAGAGTCTGAAATCAGAGAGTTTGGCACATTCACCAAGGATCTGGTCGAATTGAAGAATTGGCTTCTGGATAAAGGATGCCCGCTCGTTGGCATGGAGAGCACGGGGGTCTATTGGCGGCCTGTTCACAACGTTTTGGAAGGATCACTGAACGTGATACTGGTGAACGCACGGCATGTGAAGAATGTGCCTGGCAGAAAGACCGACGTTTCGGATTGCGCATGGCTCGCCGGCTTAGTGAAACATGGTTTGGTAAAAGGCAGTTTCATACCCGAGAAGAAGGTGCGCCAATGGCGTGAACTGGAAAGGTTGCGTAGAACTCATACAGAGACAGTCGGGGATTACAAGAGGAGAGTTCACAAGCTCTTTGAGACAGCCAACATAAAAATTGATTCTGTCATGACCGATTTGTTTGGAGTTACAGGGCGCAACCTGATCGGTCTACTTTGCGATGAGAAGTCCCAAGTGAGTGTAGAGGACATTGAGAGATGTGCCAGAGGAAGCCTCAGATTCAAGGTGGAAGAGCTTGTGAAGAGCATCCAAGGGTTCTTTGAAGATCATCATCGCTTTCCACTCAGAGGGATGATGAGGATTATTTCAGAACTTGAACAAGAGGTTCACTCGATCACGGAGCGCCTTAGGCACTTAATGAAGCCGCATGAAGAGCTGATAAGCCGATTGGACCAGCTTCCCGGAGTGAACGAGGTCGCCGCTCAATCGGTCATCAGCAATCTGGGCGTTACGTTGAAAGAGTTTCCCTCGATGGCAGCTCTATCCTGCTGGGCGGGTCTGTGTCCTGGAAATAATGAGAGTGCAGGCAAACAAAAAAGCGGGCGACATCCAGTTCGGTCCCATCCCTGATAAGGTCAGGAAGATCCGAAACCTAATGAATTATGCGAGAAAATTTGGCTACTTGCTGGTTCCTATCCAAGCATAAATGATCCATGAAGCAATAGGGGAGGGCCAAGGGAGGTCGGCCGCTAACTGAAGCCAGCGAGCTCGGGGCGAACGTGACCGATCAGCTTACAGCACAACAAACAGTCGGCACACTTGTGACCACGCATACAAAACTACTTTTCTGAAGCTGGGCAGGCTCCTCAATAACAACTCATCCTTACAGCTTGAAGGGAGGTCAATTTCCACCTATGCAAAGACCAAATGTCACAAGTGGATAACCGACAGAGCATGCCGGGATCCAAGGTGAATTAGTTTGCCACCCGGCCGAGAGGGTGTTTCATACAAAAGGGTCAGCATGTTGCTCCCCCTCATGGCGGTTCCGCGCCTTGTGGGGCAGCGGGAGGGAAGGGGAATTACCGGGGCCGAACTAGGATTTGATGACATCCATGGGCTGGATGGTGGTTGCTTTCTGGGACGGGTAGATGCCCGCGATGATTCCCACGATCACGGAGGCCGCGAAGGAAAAGAGGATGCCGGTGACGGAAATGCTGAAAGGAAGCTTGGATACGGTAAAGACGAGGGCGCTCACGAGGAAGCCGAAGACGACTCCGACCATGCCGCCAAGAAACGAGATGAACGAAGATTCCAGGAGAAACTGAAGGATAATGTCCCGTTTTCTTGACCCCACGGCTCTTCTTATGCCGATTTCGATCCTTCTTTCGTTCACGATGAGAATCATGATGGAAAGAATACCCAGGGCGCCGATGAGAAAGGAGACTCCCGCCGAGATCCGGCCCAGGACGGAAATCATGGAGGTTGCCTGGGCCTGGAGGGCCACGACGTCTTTGAGATCGATGACCGAGAAGTCGTCTTTCTGCCCGGGCCGAATCTTGTGCCGCTTGCGCAGAAGCGACTCGATCTCGGGTTTTGCGGCGGCGGTGGCTTCACTGTCGACCATCTGGACGAAGAAATTGTTGACGTAATCCTTGTTGACGAACCTCCTGAGGAACGTCCTTACAGGGATAAAGATCTGGTTGTCCTGGTCCACGTTGGAAAGATCGACGCCTTTTTCTTCCATGACCCCGATCACCCGGCAGGGAACCCTCCAGACCAAGACGGTTTCTCCCAGGGGATCGTCGGATCCGAAGAGCTTTTCAGCGACCTTCTTTCCCAGCACAATCACCCGGTCGAGTCTCGCGTCTTCCTCGTCGGTGAAAAAAGTTCCTTCCTGCACGTGAAAATTGCGGACCTCGGGGTAATTGGCCGATACGCCGGTGAGCAGGATGGAGGAGAGCACTACGTCGCGGTAGCGGACGGGAAAGGCCCTGGAGCTGGAAGGGGTTACGCTCTGCACCCAGGGCACGGCTTCGACGATGGCCGCCGCGTCGTCGAGGGTCAGGTTCGCCGCCTGGCTGAGCAGGCTGGTTCTCGGTCCGTGCCTGATCACCGTGCCGCTTCTCACGATCAGCATGTTCTTACCGAGCTTTTCGATCTCCATTTCTCCCTTCCTGGCAAGGGACCCGGCCAGGTTGTAGACGAGGATGAGGGAGAAGGTTCCGAGAAAGACACCCAGGACGGCCAGCGAGGTGCGCAGCTTGAAGCTGTAGAGCGAGCGCAGTGCGATCTTGAGGTTGAGGACAACGCGGTTCATCCCTTTATTGCCTCGATGGGTTTCAGGTTGGCGGCTTTGGATGCGGGCTGAAGTCCGAAAGCAATTCCGATCACCCAGGACAGGACCAGCCCGATCGCGAACGGGCGCCACGAAAAATGCACGGGAAACCGGGCCACGATCGTCAGGAGCTTGGAAGCGCCCACTCCCAGCATGAATCCGGCGATTCCGCCGAGCGTCGTGATGATGACCGCCTCGCCGAGGAACTGGAGCATAATGTCCCGCTTCTTGGCTCCAACGGACCTTCTGATTCCGATTTCCGAAGTCCTTTCGCGGACGGACAGGAGGAAGAGATTGGCAAGAACGAATCCCGCCACGATGAGGGAGATGACACCCACGATCCCGAGAAACGCCACCAGGGATCCGGTGAGAGCCACGAGAAACCGGGTGATTTCCTTTGGAGTGATGATCCGGAAATCGTCGGGCTGACCGGGTTGGAGCCCATGCCTCTCCCGGAGGAAGATCCGCAGCTCTTCCTCGAATTCCGGAATCCGCCTCTGATCGTCTATCCTTATCCTGAACGCATTTACGTATTTGGTTTCATTCTGAAATTTGCGCATTACGGTGGTTACGGGCAAAACGATGCGATCATCGAGGCTTGCCCCGGTCGGGCTGGTTCCCCTCTCCATGAGCACCCCGACGATCTGGACGGGTATGCCTCGCACAAAGATATACTTGCCGACGGGGTCCTCGCCCTGGAACAGTTCATCCACAACCTTCTGCCCGATCAGTCCGACATTGCGAAGCCCCCTCACATCCTCCTGCGTGAGATCGCTTCCCTGCACCACGGGCCACGTCCATGTCCTGCTGTAGTCATCCGTCGAACCGACGATAAAGGTTTGATACTTGTTGTTCTTGTAGGAAACCGTCACATCCCGGACGCTGGTCATGGGTGTCACCAGGTAGGCGATGGGAAACGCCTCGCGTATGGCCTGGCCGTCGTCGAGAGTAATGGTCTTGTCCCTCTGTCCCACCGCCCTCGCCTCGTCACTGCCGCTCAGAAGAAGCAGCGAATCCGGCCCGAACATCTCGACGATCTCGAAGGCCTTCTGGTAGGCTCCTTCCGTTGCGGCAACGATGATCGTAACGGAAGAGATGCCCAGGGATACGCTGATCAGGCAGAAGAGGGTCCTCAGCTTGAATGCCCGGACGGCGGAAACGGACTGCCTGATGATTCCGAGAAAACGATCCATGACATCCTACTCGTCTATCCTGCCGTCTTTGATGAGTACGATCCTGCGGGCGTGGTCGGCGACCATGCGATCGTGAGTGATGATCACCACGGTTTTGCCCTCCTCGTTCAACTTCGTCAGCAGGTTCATGATTTCACTCGCCGTCTTGCTGTCGAGCTGGCCGGTGGGTTCATCGGCCAGGAGCAGGTCGGGATCGTTGACGAGGGCTCGGGCTATGGCGACGCGCTGCTGTTGGCCTCCCGACAGCTGGTTCGGCTTGAACCGGGCCCGGTCCGCGAGGCCCACCAGTTGAAGGAGTTGGGAACCTCTCTTGCCGGGGTTTCGATTTTTTCCCTTTTCGACGTAGAGGGTGGGAAGGAGCACGTTTTCGAGGACCGTTGCATAGGGCAGGAGGTAAAAATTCTGGAATACGAAGCCGATGTGTTCGTTTCTGAATTCCGAAAGCTCGTCATCGGTCAGGTTGGTGACGTCCCTGTCCGCGAGGGAGTACTTTCCGGAGGTGGGAACGTCGAGGCATCCGATGATATTCATCAGGGTGGTTTTGCCTGAACCCGAAGGACCCATCACGGCCACGAATTCGCCCCGCTCGATGGACAGACTGATTCCCTTGAGAACCTCGATTTCCTGTTCCCCGATATGAAAGACTTTCCTGACGTTATCGAGTACGCACAGTGCCATGGGATTGTTCACCGCCGACTGAACCGAAGCCTGAGAACCCGAAACCTCGAAGCTTCCGGGGATTCAATGCAGGAGGGCGGGCCGGGTGTCCCCGCCGTCCGTCTTCTAGGGCCTCCTGGTAACGGGAAGAATGAGTTTGGTCGCAAGTTCTTCTCCTTCCGCAACACCGGAAAGGATTTCCGTTCTGTCTTCCCCTCTCAGGCCGATCCCGACGATTGCCTTCTCCACTCTGCCCGGGCCCGTCAACCTGTAGACGACCTGCCGGCCTTCCTCGAACTTGATGGCCGCATTGGGGACGGTGAGCACGTCCTTCTTCTCCTCGAAGATGATCTTCACGTGGCTGGTCATCTCGGGCCTGAGGAATTCGGCGTCCGCCTTCGGAACCTCCACCACGGCGACGTAATAGACAATATTGTCCTTTACGACGGGCTGAGGATAGATCTTGCCGATGGTTCCGTGAAACGTCCGGTCGGGAAAGGTGTCGACGTAATACTCGACGCCCTGGCCCACACTGCATTTGCCGATGTCTGTTTCGTCCACGTAGATCCACATCTCGAGGCTGGTGGGATCGAGCACAGTGAAAAGGTGTCCCACCTGGAGTCCGGTCACGATGGTTTCACCCTCCTGCGCGGTCACCTCGGCGATGACTCCGCTGATGGGCGAGTGAATCCTGGAATACGACAGGCGGACTTCGATCTGCTTGATCTGAGCACTTATTTCGTCGATGTTGGCCTTGGTGATCTCGGTTTGTGTCTTGAATTCCTCCTGGAGCCGCTTGAGGTTGGATTCCGTCGCTTCGAATTCGTTTCTTGCCTTGTCCACGGCGTCCCTGGTCGTGTATTCCGATTTGAGCAGTTCCTGTTCCCTGGTGAAATTGATCTTTGCGTAATCGTGGTTGGCGCGGGCTTCCCTGATGCGCTGCGGATAGGTGAGCTGGATCTGCTTCAGGGTGTTCTCGGCGGACAGCAGGGCGGCTTTGAGCCTCTCGAGCTGCTTTCGATCCTCCCTGTCGTCGATCAGCGCCACGAGGTCCCCTTTGTCCACCCTGTCACCGACCTTCACATTCATCTGCATGATGGTTCCCGTTACCCGCGCCCCGACCTTTACCACGGCACCCACCTGGGACTTCACGATTCCCGTTTCGACCAGGATGCCGCGTATGTCCGCGCGTTCGACCCTTGCCGTTTCCAGCACCTTGGCTCCCGGTTCTTTGAAAATCTTTCTGTACCCCCAGAAAGCAGCGATTGCCACCACAACCAAGACAAGAACAACAAGCCAGATCTTTTTCAATGCACAACCTCCATGGCAGAGCACGCGATCGAGACAGACCGATGTTCGGGGTTATGGAACAAGGGTTTCCAGGTTATCGATGCCTGTCGCCCGCTCCAGCAGGGCCTTGGACAGCATGAGGCCCAGCCTGGAACGCACAAGCTGTTCCCTGGCCGTGGCAAGAAAACTCTCCGCCTGCACCAGGGAAAGGATATCCGACTTGCCGACGCTGTATTCTCCGAATGCCTGGGAATAATTCTGTTCGGCCTGGCGAAGCTGCTCCTGCGCAACGCTGATGTTTCTTGACGCGGTGACGTAGTCCTCGCGAGCCTTGCTGAGGTTGAGCAGGACCAGCCGCAGGGTCTCGTTGAGGTTCTCTTCCGAAGCGTTGATCTGGAATTCCGAAGCCTTCGTCCTGTAGAACTTGCCCAGCTCGAAGATGTTCCAGGTGACTCTCAGTCCGACGGACGTCTCCTCCTGCGGAGCGATGCTGATGGCTCTGCCTTCGAGCCGATTGTAGGACGTGCTGGCGGTGAGCACGGGGTAGAAGGCGCTCAACTCGAGTCTCCTGTTGTTCCTGGCGATGTCGACGGCGTTTTCGGCCTGTCGGATTTCCGGGCGCTGGAGGGTGAGATCCCGCAGGGTTTGCATGTCGGGAAGGCGGGGTTCGAGATCGAGGGAGCCCTGCAGGGGAACCGTTTCATCGAGCTGTTTTCCGATAAGCGAGTTGATATCGGCCAGGGCGTTCCTGTATTCACCTTCCCCCAGGACCAGGTTGTACCTGGCCTGTTCATGCCTCACCGACGCCTGGAGGACGTCCGAGAGCTTTGCGACGCCCATGCGGTGCCTTCCACGAGCGACTTCGAGGTCCTTTTCGGCATATTTCAGCTGGGTTTTTCTCTCTCCTACGATGTCCAGCCGTGCGACGGCCGTATAGAAGGCGGCCTTCACATCGAACTTGAGTTCGAGCAGGCTCCTGGCGAGTTCCTCCCTGCTCGAATCGAGGTTCAGGCCGGCGATGTTGCGACCGGCCCGCCTTCTTCCTCCGTCGAACAGTGTGTAAGAAAGGGTGACGTCATACGAACCCAGGTAGTCGTCCCGGAGGGTGCCGGTGAGGTACTCCTGCCTGGTGCCCGCGTCCAGGCTGGGCAGGTAGGGAGAAAGAGACGCCTTGTAAAGTTCCTCGGAACTGTGCAGCTCCTGCCTGGCAGCCAGGTAGGAAGGCAGGTTCTTTTCGGCGAGCGCCATGGCTTCGTCCAGTGTCAGTGCGTGAGAGATGCGCGGGAGAAGCAGTGACAGCAGGGCAAGAGCCAGGGCGGCCAGAGAAATTTCTTTGCATGGACGCTTCTCGGACATGTTCGTTTCCCTTGTGTCAGAAGACTTGGATGAGCTGCTGAACCCGGTTTGCGGCCTCAGCCGACTGCGCTGCAATACCGATCGACCGCTGCCGCTCTGTCTCCGAACCACGTCGGTCTTTTAGTTATGTTAGTCGGCGGATTTCGTGTAATGGTTACAGTAAGGCATGAATCGCTCCTTTCTTCTGATCGCCGCACGCTATTGGAGTCTCAACGCGGCGACGATCTCCATTCTCGCAGCGCGAACCGATGGAAGTGCGCCTCCCAGCAGCCCCATCACGACGGCAAAGACGATGGCGTTCAGGGCAATGGCTGGAGTCAGCGCGAAACGGAACGAAAGTTCCGAAAAGGTCTGCCAGTTCAACGTGGAAACGGTAAAACGGCTCATGAACGAAGCGGCGAACAGCCCCAGGAGTCCTCCAAGGAGACTGAGGAAGACCGATTCGAGGAGGAACGCCGTCAGGATGGTGCGGCGCCTGAAACCCAGCGCGCGCAGAGTCCCGATTTCCGCCGTTCGAACGGCCACGGCGGAGTACATGGTCACCATCGACCCGATAATGGCCCCCTGGCTGAAGATGAGTGTGAGGGTAACGCCGAGGATCCTGATGAACCTGGCCATGAGTTCCGACTGTGCCGCGTAGTATTCCCGTTCGCGCCACGGCTGCACGGTGAGCCGTGGATCCGCCAGAACGCGATCCTTCATGGGTGTAAAGTTGGTCGAATCCCTCATTTTTGCGATGACGGAAGAGTAAACCGGCCTTCGAAAGGCAGCCATCAGGATATCCGCGTCACACCATATTTCTGAATCGAATCCGGTTCCTCCGGCGTCCATGATTCCGACAACCGTCCAGGTGCGACTGCCGAAATCCAGGTTCTGCCCGAGGCCGCTTACCGAAAACCGCTCTGCCAGGCTCTTCCCCACCACCACCTCGGATGTTCCAGGCCGGTACATGCGCCCGGCCGACACCTTGACCTGCGGACGCAGATCGAGGGACATATCCGGCTTTCCCCCTCGAACCGTCACATTGGCAAGACTGCCCGTATCCTTCTTCAGAAGGCTGATGAGCACGACAGTTTCGCGGGCGGCCCGCTTTCGACCTTCGCCGTCCACTTCGATTTCCGGGAGGGTCTCGATGATCGCCGCCTGCTCGCGAGGCAGAATGCTTTGAACTTCAGCCTCCGAAGATCGCCTGATAAATACGACGTTTTCCTTGCTGCCCGTGCTGACGAGCGCCTTTTCAAGCCCTTCGGCAAGCATCAAGACGGCGGAAAAGACGAAGATGACAAGACCCATCCCTCCGGCGGTGAGCACAGTGGTGAGGCGTCGAACCCACAGGTTCCTGTAACTGTAGAGGGTCAGGGAAAACATTCAAGCAATTCGCCTGCATCAAAAAAGGCCGCCGGAAGTGAGGCGGCCTATGGAAATCGCTACTGCGGCATACTCATGGGAAACCCCCGACGGAACGGCGAGTCCATCCCGCTCGGTAAGGAATCGATGTGAGCGGCAGACTTTCCGCCGGACTCTTTCTTCATCGCGGCCACTTCACCGGAATGCTCGGCAGTCGTACCTTCATGGCGCCATCGATTCAAACCGGCTCCTGTTGAAATACCTTGCCGTGACGCGATATCACGGCCTCGAATTTCACCCGGCTGTCTCCCAGGTCCCGCTTCATCTGCTCCGGGTCTTCCCCGCTCTGCCTGCATATCTCGGGGACCATGTCGAAATAATAGGCTATTCCCTCTTCGATACTGGTCCTGAATTCCCGGAAGTACTTGATTTTCTGCTCATTGATCGGGAGGGGCGACTTCCGGATTTCCATCTCCAGGTAATCTATGCACATGTCGAGTTCTGTGATGAACATGTGAGGGCGACGTACACCGTTCAGCAGATTGCACCGGCCGTAGATGTGGTCCACCATTTCCTTGAGGGAAAACGGCCTCGAAAACCAGGCCAGGTTCGGCCCGGGGCAGATGGCTGGAGCGATTGGCGGGTCATCCGGATCCGCCAGTTCATGAACGAGCGTAGCCGTGCCTCCCAGATCGTTGCACAGGCAGACCTTTGCCAGGACCGATTCGACGGCGGCCTTACGGCTTTCCTCGTCCATGTCGGTACGCCCATTGATTTCGTCGATCTTTCGCCTCTGGTAAAGACGTGAGGCCGTGCAGATGGGAGATTCGGTGAATTCGGTGTTTGAAATCAGGAAACCCTTGCTGCATCCGCTTCCGAACCGCTGGCTTCGTATCTTTTCGTCCCTGTGTTCTTCGCTGAGGGAAGTCCTCAGGTTGTTGAATGGAATACCCAGCGGCGAGACTTCACTCAGGTAGAGTTCCTTCGGCCCGGCGCTGCACAGCCTCTCGAGTGTGACGGGGTCCGTGGTCGTCGCCTCGGGAACGAGGAGAAAGGGAGTGCCCCATCCGGTGGCATCGACTCGGTAGTAATCGAGCAGAAACCGGTTTTCGGCGGCGGTGCCGATGCCGCCCTGAGCGGTGATGCGCACCGGGTGGGGATCCTGGAAGGTTTTTCTCTTTTTCTGACCCAGTGCCTTGTTGTAAATCTCGAAGAGTCCGTATACCAGTTCGTCCTTTTTTTTCTTGAATTCCTCGAGGCACGGCCCCATGAGACTCCCGCCGTGGCCGAAGGCGTGGCCGCCGCAGTTGAGTCCGGATTCGAGCCGGTACTCGGAAACCCAGATCCCTTTCTTGGCGAAAAACTTGCCCTGTGTGAACGCGGATCGATAATCGTTTACCTTGATCACGATCTTCTTCTTGATTTCGCCTGCCTCGTTTGCAAGAAAATCCTGGAACTGTTCCACGTAGCTGTACAGCCGCCCGTTGAAACCGGCCGAGAACACGATGGACGAACTGAGTTTGCTCCCGGCGTATCCTCGAAGAGAGGCCAGGGCGTCCGAAAATTCGCCGGGAAGCGGGTTGCCGTCTCGATCACGGGGGAGCCGGTCGACCTTGGTCATGATATTGACATCAATGGCCCCCGGCTTCATCCTGCTGCGAAGTTCATCTTCCGCCTCCTGCCGTTCCGCCGGGTCCTTCATGGCAAGCATGGCCTTATAGAGCTGTTTCAGGGTGGAATCCTCCGGCAGCAGTTCGAAATAATGTGTGATCTCACTGCCGACCTCGAAGGCGGTGGATTTCAGCTTCTCGAACTGGTCTCGCACCATATCGTCGACCAGGTCAAGGTAAGCCGTGATGCGCCTTGCCCTCCAATCATGGTCGCTGCCGGCGATAGGCAGATACTCGATGTTCATCACCTTCGAATAGAATCGGCGCATCTTTTCTATCAAAACGTCGTCCACCAGGGATATGACCGACGAGATCCCGTACCTGGCCACCTTGACCGGTGATTCGATGGTGAATGAGGTTCCCATTACGGGAATGTGAAAGGTATGAGCTGATGCTGTCATTGTTTCCCACTCTTTTCCGTGTGAATTTTATCTCCAACAGATTGAAACGGATCGAAGCCGAACCTTCGAGTTCGGCACGTATCGAGGCAGTCTCCTTGTCGACACCGCCCTCGGCGCTGTTCATGAAATTCGAGATTGCAGGAATACCCGGAGATCCCTGCGGGTTTCATCGCTCAACAGATTGTGTGCGGTAAATGACGGTTCGCGCGGGTGCTCGAGGCATTCAAGCATACGCGAAAGCAGGTTCACGGGTGAAGGATTCTCAGCACGCACATCGGGTGGAGGCTCGTTCAAAGCGCGCTCCTCCTCCACTGCCCGGTCCTGCCCGGAGGAATGAAAGGCGGCATAAATGGCCTCGAAACGCCGGCACTGATCCGCATCCCCCTCGGCATGCGCAATTTCAGCCAGCGCCCTGTAAAGGATAACGTTTTTCTCGAGTTCTTCGCTGGCCTCATTCAGCAGAGCCTTCGCCTCGGACGTGCTTCCCTGCTGCCACAGCGCCCACCCCAGCAGGACGCGGCCTCGAAGGTCATGAGGATGGAACACGAGGCCCCCGCGGCACGTCTGCACGGTGTTCTCCCAGTCCCCGTTCCGGCAGTATTCTTCAGCCAGCAGGACAAACACCCGGGAGGCGGGGTCATGTTTGAGAAGCTCGCTATACAAGATGGTTCGGTCAGCAGGGTGTCCGAAGGTTTCAGATGCTGCGTAGCGGAGCGGATCGGACGACTGAATCAATCCAGGCGGGTCGGAAACCTCCCCGGCGCTCTGCGCTTCTCCCCCGGAAACTGCATCAGCAGTACGCACCGGCTGTTCCAACGATCCGGAAGCGGATACGATCCCGTCGACGGTTATCCCTTCTTTCCCTGGGTCCACCTTTTCCTCGAATGAACTCGGTGAGGTTTCGGATGGAATGGAGTCGTGTCCGGCAGGAGTCGCCATGGCGGGCCTGTTGTTGAAGAACTCGAGGGAGCATAGAGACTGGTCAAGGGTGACGAAAAACTCCGGGCCGCATTCCTGGCTCTTCATCTTCTTGACCAGGTCTTCGATGGTGAATGACAGCACCGCAATGGTTTCTTCATCCCACCTGGGTGCGGAGGCGTCGAGGAGGTGCTCCTCAATCTTCTTGGCGGCCCCTGCGAGTTCGCCGATATTCATCATGGAGGCCATGGTGTGGAGATGATGCAGGGCCAGCCTGGCGAGGCCGATTTCCCTGCGAGTGATATGATCCGCCGCATCACTGAGAAGACCTCCAAGCTCTTCCCAGTCTTTCTTCGCTATCGATCGGCTCAACTCAGATTCCTCCCGACGATCAGGCCATTGTGCAACGGCCCTGGTTTTGCACTCGCTTCAGTCCTGCGGATGCGCTTTTCTCCACAATCGTGAATATTCCCAGAAAGGTGGAGACGATGCAAACAATAAATCCTTCCCGATGGACACTTGGCCGGGCTCGAGCCCGCAGGGAACCAGCGGATGCCTGGCAGTGGTTGCTGTTTATCATAAAAGAAGTCAACAGGGAAGCGTGGCCGAGCCGTTCCCTGTGGCCAAGATCTCTTTCTCCGGGATGCGGGTATCGAACATGAATGGCTCCGATCGCGAATCCGCACCGTCTGTGCGCGGCCTGAGCGGGATCAAGGGAGATCAGGCGCGTGTGGTGAGTTGTTCGCGCAGCCTTGTGGCCAGGTGATGAGCCTGCCTCAGGGGTTCGGGAATGCGAAAGCGGCCGAGACATCGCCGGACGAGTTCCCTGGAGGTCTCGAGGTCGGAAAGATGCCCGGGGGATATGAAAAGAGGTTTGACTCCGTCCCGTGAACAGAGGACACAGCCGACGATTTCGCCGTTCATGACCAGGGGCACATCGAACCCGCGCCGCAGTTCCAGCGGGCCGTGTATCCCGCACAGGCGCTTCTTTGCGCATCCGACGGTGGGGATGGCGAGGCAGAGGCCGAGATGGGAAGCGAGCCCCAGCCGCCTCGGGTGTGCAATCCCCTGCCCGTCGCAGAGCATCACGTCGGGAGGAAGTCTGAGAAGTTCATAGGCTTCGAGCAGCGCCGGTACTTCCCTGAACGAGAGAAGACCCGGGATGTACGGAAAGCGAACGGGGGAGATCACGTGCACGGCTTCCACGGGTTCGAGGTCCGGCCACCTGAACGTGACGATTACGGCGACCAGCCGGTTTTTCTCCTTTGCATAGGCGATGTCTGAAGCAGCGAGAATGTCGAACCGTTTCGGCAGCGGCCGGAAGGACACCCGGCCGGCGAGTTCCCGCTGGAGGTTGACGGCCTCCTGGGGAGACAGATCCCAAGACATGGCGGAGATGTCCATGTGCCGCCCTAACTGCAGCGGGAGAATCCGCACGAACGACAGACGATGCACCCGCCTTCGTGTTCGACGGCGGCACCACAGTCGGGGCAGGCTCCCATGACGTCCCCAACGGGGGTAATGTTAACCTGGGCCTGGTGGTTGAGCACCTTGGCGATGGCGTCGGAGCAGGACACGACCTGTTCGCCGTTCTGCCACACGGGAGAAGGGCATCGGATGCCCATCAGCTGCTTTATAATGGCGTCGGCCTTGACTCCGGAACGCAGGGCCAGGGAAATGAGCCGTCCGGTGGCTTCGATCTGGGCGTAGGCACAACCTCCCGCCTTACCCATCTGGGCAAACACTTCGCAGAATCCGTATTCATCCCAGTTGATCGTGACGTAGAGCTTTCCGCAGCCCGTGTTGATGCGCTCGGTGACTCCCGAGGTGAGGTCTGGCCGCGGCCGGGGTTCCACCTGCGGGTACTGGGGCTTCCTCTGGATATTGAGAACCTGGGCGTCTCGGCTGCCGTCCCTGTAGATGGTCAGTCCCTTGCAGTCGAGGTGATAGGCCATGAGATAGGCATTGCGGACGTCGTCTGGAGTGGCGCTGAAAGGGAAATTGATCGTCTTGCTCACCGCATTGTCCGTATGCTTCTGGAACGCGGCCTGGATGCGAATGTGCCATTCGGGGCTGACGTCATGCGAGGTGACGAAGACCCGGCGCACTTCTTCCGGGATGTCTTCAAGGTTCCGGATACTTCCCTTTTCGGCGATCCGCTTCATCAGGACCTCGGAATAGAAGCCCTTTTCGCGTGCCGTCTGTTGAAAGAGCGGATGTACTTCGAGCAGTTCCTGGTTGTCGAGAACCTTGCGCACGAAACTCAACGCAAACACGGGTTCGATGCCGCTCGAACAACCGGAGATGATGCTGATGGTACCCGTGGGTGCAATGGTCGTGGTTGTGGCATTGCGCATATAGGGCGTATCCGGCGTGTCGTAGACGGACCCCGGGTAATTGGGGAAGTTGCCGCGCCTAGTGGCAAGATAGGCCGATGCGGCCTTGGACTCACGCTGAATGAAGCCCATGACTTCTTCGGCAACCTGGACCGCTTCTTCGGAATCATACGGAATGCCGATGGCGATGAGCAAATCCGCGAATCCCATGACTCCAAGCCCGATCTTGCGGTTGGACCTGGTTATCTCCTCGATCTTCGGCAAAGGATAAACGTTTACCTCGATGACATTGTCGAGAAAATGAACGGCATCCCACACCACCTGCTTGAGATGCTCATAGTCGATGACTCCGTCCTTGACCATATTGAACAGGTTGATGGATCCGAGGTTGCAGGATTCGTAAGGCAGAAGGGGCTGCTCGCCGCACGGATTCGTACTTTCGATCTCCCCGACTCGAGGCGTAGGATTGGCGCGGTTGATGGCGTCGAGGAAGATAATACCCGGCTCCCCGTTCTTCCAGGCGGCGTTCACGATCATGTCGAACACCTGCCGGGCGGGCAGACTTTTCACGCGCTTGCCGGTGCGCGGATTGACCAGCTCGTACTCCGAATCGCTTTCGACCGCCTGCATGAATGCATCCGTTACGGCCACGGAGATGTTGAAATTGGTCATGCGGTCGTTGTCGGTCTTGCAGGTGATGAATTTTTCGATATCCGGGTGATCGACGCGCAGGATTCCCATGTTGGCGCCCCGCCGAGTGCCGCCCTGCTTTATGGTTTCCGTGGCGATGTCGAAAACGGACATGAAGGATACGGGACCGCTGGCAACCCCCTGGGTGGACAGGACGGCATCGCTTTCGGGTCTTATCCTGGAAAAGGCAAAGCCTGTCCCTCCTCCACTTTTATGGATCATGGCCGCATGTTTGATCGCATCAAAGATGCTGTCAATGGAGTCGTCGACGGGCAGAACGAAGCATGCGGACAACTGGCCCAGGACCCGCCCGGCGTTCATGAGGGTGGGGGAATTGGGCATGAAATCGAGGGAGGTCATAAGACTGTAGAACTTGAGAGCGGTCTCCTCGACTCGGTCAGCTTCATCGAAACATGCGTCCCCCTTGGCGATGGCGTTGGCCACGCGCCAGAACAACTCCTCCGGCGCTTCGATGGGCTTGTTCTCATCATCCTTCTTCAGGTAGCGTTTTTGGAGAACAACCAGTGCATTTTCTGTCAATCGTAAGGGGTGCTCTTTCTTCACCAAGGCCATGCGCCTCTTTTCCTGGGTCTTCGATGGGGAAACGTCTTTCGCGGCCCGTGTCACAGGGGAAATCCCTTGATCCGGCATGATCATTATATCCTTTTCTTGAAAGGTCGGGCAATTGCCTTCCTGAAAGGAGGAATCCCATCCTCCTGCGTGAACGGTAACGGCCAATTGAGACCTCAATGATAGGGAAAAAACGGGGGGTGTCAAAAAGTAATTTGTCATGAAAATAAGAAGGGTTTGGCTCAATGGCTGGAATTCACAATGAAAAACGCATGATTCCGTTTCTGCGCCATGCGCTCAGGCATGTGCTGCGTTGCAGGCACATCCCGCCGAGACTCATCTGCCGGAAGCGGCGGTCGGCCTGGGTCACACATGTCTCAGACAGTTCCACCGTCACACCATCAGTCCTGCGAGAATCACAACGTCAATCCTTCGAAGGCGGGAATCCAGTCCAAGCGAAGAACGCGATATAAAGATCTCTCCGCCCGGAACACCTGGCTCTTTACCCAGCTCTATTCATGTTGTCCTCCAGTGTCTTTCCCATTGCTTGAAACTGTTTTGCCATGATGGTTACTCTTCCTGGATTCCTTTTGCGGGAATGACGATGTGGGGGCAATGACGATGTGATGCCGAGTTAGGTTGTTGCGGGAGTGAGGTTGTTGCATGAGTGACATCGTGATGCCGAATGAAGTTGTTCTGCGAATGAAGTTGCTGCGGGTGTATTCCGTCTTTGTGCGACAACTGTCCGGGTATGCGTTGTATGAACTATTCAGAGAGTGTGAGGCTAAGATTTGTGGCGAAACGGTTTCGGCTGGCTGTGGGGTGCTGGCAGGGTGGATCAAAGCCGTACCCCTCACTGTTTACGATTATTATCCGAACCTGTCCTGGCTGGCGGATGTTTCGGGCAGGACTGCTGTCTCACTTCGTTCCTCGGCCTTCAACTGCGGTTGGTCCGCCGGTGCGTGCCGGTGTTCAGAATAAGCGGTTCGTTCCTGTAACTCCAACATATTCAAAGGCTTCAGGAACTGAAAGAATATAGGATCGATGACTGGCATTCCCCTGGAATCCCGGGAAATGATGATTAGTTTTGATATGATTTTAGGATATGTCAATCATTCAATGTTCTTACGCATCGATAGTCTGCGAATGAATTGAGGGTTATCCATCCTTTCCTGCGCGAAAGGGATGGATTTCAAAGAAGCATGTTGATATTGAGGAGGAAAAGATCCATGGCCAGGGCAGTAGGAATAGATCTTGGAACCACCAACTCGGTGGTGGCAATCTGGGAAAACGGTAAGGCAACTGTAATTCCGAACGCCGAAGGATCTCGTACCACTCCATCCGTTGTGGCTTACACAGAAGACGGGCAGCGGCTGGTAGGGCAGGTGGCCCGCCGGCAGAGCATACTGAATCCCGGCGGAACCATCTATTCGGCCAAGCGTTTTATCGGCAGGAAATGGGGAGAGGTGGACGAAGAATCCAAAATAGTCTCTTACAAGGTGGCGAAGGGACCGGGGGACGCAGTGCGTTTCGACGTGCGTGGAAGAATGCTGGCTCCCGAGGAGGTCTCGGCGCAGGTGGTGCGCAAACTTGCGGAGGATGCTTCCAGGCACCTGGGGGAGAAGGTTGTCGAGGCAGTCATCACGGTTCCGGCCTATTTCAATGACGCACAACGACAGGCTACCAAGAACGCCGGTGAAATAGCGGGGCTCAAGGTGCTGCGCATCATCAACGAACCCACCGCCGCTGCCCTCGCCTATGGACTCGAAAAGAAGAAGAATGAAACGATCCTCGTGTTCGACCTGGGCGGAGGGACATTCGACGTATCCATCCTCGATGTGGGGGAGGGCGTCTGTGAAGTGCGCTCCACATCGGGGGACACGCACCTGGGCGGGGACGACTTCGACAAGAGGGTTGTGGACTGGATAGCCGAGGAATTCAAGAAGGAGAGCGGAATAGACATACGCAACGACCGGCAGGCGCTGCAGAGGCTTTACGAAGCCGCGGAGAAGGCCAAGTGCGAATTGTCCAGCATGGCCGAAACTCAGGTCAACCTGCCGTTCATCACGGCGGATGCCTCGGGGCCCAAACACTTGGTGATGAAGATCACCCGGGCGAAGTTCGAAGACCTGGTTCATGACCTGGTGGAACGCTGCATGAAGCCCGTGGAGCAGGCTCTGGCCGATGCCAGGCTCACCGCCGGAGACATCGACGAGGTCATCCTGGTGGGTGGGTCCACTCGCATTCCGGCGGTGCAGGAACTGGTCAGGAAGCTCACGGGCGGCAAGCAGCCGAACATGAGCGTGAATCCGGACGAAGTGGTCGCCGTGGGCGCCGCTGTGCAGGCCGCTATTATAAAGGGTGAAGTGGAAGACGTCGTTTTGCTGGATGTCACTCCACTCTCGCTGGGTGTCGAAACGCTGGGTGGAGTCATGACCAGGCTCATCGAGCGCAACACCACCATTCCGTCTCGCAAGGAGGAGATCTTTTCGACGGCGGAAGACAACCAGTCGGCCGTCGACATCGTGGTGCTGCAGGGGGAGCGGGAAATGGCACGGGACAACAGGGTGCTCGGCCGTTTTAGGCTCGAGGGTATCCGCCCGGCGCCTCGGGGTATCCCGCAGATCAAGGTGGTTTTCGACATCGACGCCAACGGGATACTCAGCGTGACTGCCCGTGACCAGGAAACGGGCACCGAACAGAACGTGGTGATCTCGGAATCCACGAACCTGTCCAGGACCGAAGTGGAGAAGATGGTCAAGGATGCTGCAGTCCATGCGGATGAAGACAGGAGGCGTCGTGAGACTGTCGAGAGCCGGAACCGGGCGGACAGCCTGGCTTACCAGCTGGAGCGGACTTTGAGTGACCTTCAGGACAGGGTGCCTGTCCATGAAAAGGCGCGTTGCGAGCAGTTGATCGAGGATGCACGGGCTGCAGTGAAGGACGAGAATACGGGTAGACAGCGCTTCGTGGAACTTGCCAGTGACCTGGAACAGGCTCTCCAGATGCTGTCCGCCACTGTCTACGGGAAGGCGGCGGAAAGAGGCGCGGGAGGATACCGGACTGGCGCCGAGGATGTCATTGATGCTGAGTTCAGCGAGCGTTAGAGTTCGCGGAAAGAGCCGAAGGTCTCCGAAATAGTGTCTTGTGGTGATCGATCATGGGCAACCTGGCGGAAGGAACGAAAACAGAGAAGAGGTCGTGACGGAACATTATGGCTGTGAAATTCAGAGACTACTACGAAGTTCTGGGGGTTCCTCGTACGGCCACCCAGGAGGAGATCCAGAGGTCGTACCGCAAGCTCGCCAGAAAGTATCATCCGGATGTGAGCAAGGCTGAGGGTGCGGAGGACAAGTTCAAGGAGATCAACGAAGCCTACGAAGTCCTCAAGGATCCCGAAAAGCGAAAAAAATACGACCAGCTTGGACCGGATTGGAAGACCGGCCAGGATTTTCGACCGCCGCCAGGGTGGGACGTGCACTTTGATTTCGGCCAGGCGGGTGGTGAGCAGAGCGACTTCCAGTGGGGAGGAGCGGGAGGTTTCAGCGATTTCTTCGAGACTCTTTTCGGGAGCCGCCGGTTTCGTGAAACGCACGGAGGTGCAAGAAGACCGGGAGGGGCGGTGTGGAGGCAGGCCGGAGCAGACCAGGAAGCGACTCTGCGTATCACTCTCGAAGATGCCTTTCATGGGGCGACCCGGTCCGTCACGCTTCAGTCCCAGACCGTGACTCCCGAGGGGCGAATATCCGTCCAGGAAAAGACCTACGATGTCAAGATCCCGCCAGGCATTCTTCCCGGGCAGAGGATACGTCTTTCAGGTCAGGGCAGTGAAGGACTGGGGGGTGGGCCTCCAGGCGACCTCTACCTGAAGATCGAGATCGAACCTCACCCGGTTTATCGACTCAGCGGACGGGACATCACCGTGGACCTGCCGGTCACTCCCTGGGAGGCTGTGCTGGGGGCGGAAGTCCAGATCAAAACCCCCTCGGGGCCGGTTACGCTGAAGGTGCCCCCGGGAACCCAGAGCGGGCGGAAGCTGCGCCTGCGGGGAAGAGGGATGCCCAACCCAAGGGGTGAGCCCGGAGACCTTTTCGCCGTGGTGAACATCATGGTTCCCACGCGTCTCTCGAAACGGGAAAAGGATCTGTACGAGGAGCTTCAGAAGGCTTCGAGCTTCAACCCGCGCATTTAGATCGAGGAGGATTGGCACCCATGGCTGAGCGGAAATATTTTTTGTTGAGTGTAAGAACAATTCATGGGTTTCCGCCTTACCTGACGTCGGAGGAAGTGGCCGGGCGCTGCGGCATTCATCCTGACCTGGTCGACCGCTTCATGCGGCTCGGCCTCATAGACTGCGCGGGTACGAGTCCCGGTGGAGATGTGCTGTTCCACGTGGACGTGGTCCCTCTGATCAGGAGAATATTGAGGCTGCGCAACCAGCTCGGAGTGAACTATGCCGGCATCGGAGTGATTCTCGAACTGATGTCCCGGGTCGAGGAACTCGAAAACCAGATTATGGAACTCGAGAAGAGGATTTTTGAAGGCGATTGAGACTCCTGCCGGGCTTTTCCGGCAGGCTGGTTCAACAGGTTTCGAAACGGATCGACCGATCGCACTTCAAAGTGAAGAGATAAGAATAAAGGAGGATTTCTCAATATGGATATGAGCAGATTGACCACTAAATCCCAGGAAGCGATACAGGCCGCCCAGACCAAAGCGATACGCTACGGCCACCTGGAAGTGGACGGGGAACATCTGCTGCTTGCACTGCTGGAACAGGCGGACGGCCTGGTGCCCAAGGTGCTTCAGAAGCTGGAAATCTCCGTCGAGGATATGAAGGAGCGGATTGAGGAGGAGTTGGAGAAAAAAGCACGGGTCAGCGGTCCGGGAGTCGAGCCCGGAAAGATTTACGTCAGTCAGCGGTTCCAGAGACTGCTCGTAAAAGCCCAGGATGAGGCTCAAAGACTGAAGGATGAATACGTATCGGTGGAGCACATCCTGCTTGCTTTTATCGACGAAGGCGGGCTGACCCCGGCAGGCAGGATCCTCAGGGAGTTCAAGGCGAGCCGGGACGAGGTTCTGAATGCGCTGACATCCATAAGGGGGCACCAGCGCGTGACAAGCGCATCTCCGGAAACGACCTACGAGGCGCTTCAGAAATATGGGCGCGAACTGGTGCAGGAAGCCAGGTCCGGCAGGCTGGATCCGGTGATCGGTCG
Organism: Syntrophobacteraceae bacterium; assembly: GCA_013314815.1. Classification (GTDB taxonomy): domain Bacteria; phylum Desulfobacterota; class Syntrophobacteria; order Syntrophobacterales; family Syntrophobacteraceae; genus JABUEY01. The sequence goes on along the minus strand of JABUEY010000052.1, from coordinate 244 downwards.
GGATTCCGAGATACGCCGGGTGATTCGCATCCTGAGCAGGAAGACGAAGAACAATCCCGTGCTGATCGGGGAGCCTGGAGTCGGCAAGACGGCCATCGTCGAAGGGCTGGCTCATCGCATCGTTCGCGGTGACGTTCCCGAGGGTCTCAAGGATAAGACTCTTTTCGCCCTGGACATGGGTGCACTCGTAGCCGGCGCAAAGTACAGGGGGGAATTCGAGGAACGCCTCAAGGCCGTGCTCCAG
>JABUEY010000051.1 GCA_013314815.1 Syntrophobacteraceae bacterium | reverse complement strand
CATCTTGCAGACTTCTCCTCGCCTGCCGGTGGTTGGATTTGGCAATCAACCAACTCGCCCTTGGGCATCTGGTGGATAGCCGTCGCGCCAACTCGAATGTTATAAATCGATACGACACGGTCTCCTGCGCGGGAATGACGTTGTGATGCGGAAATGACATTTCGATTCCGAAGGACGTTGTTGCAGGAAGGACGTTGTTGCAGGAAGGACGTTGTTGCAGGAAGGACGTTGTTGCAGGAAGGACGTTGCGATGAAGGATAACGTTGTATCGGTTGTGAGCCCACGGCTCATGGGCGTTTGCTGGATGGACCCAACTTTTTCGAGGTGCGAAGCCGGCCAGACAGGCATGCATCCTCCCCCGCGAAGGGGTAATTCGCGGAGGAGGAGTTGTCCGGCTATTCCTTCTGTTTGCCTGCGTTCACGATCTTGGCCCAGGTATCCCGAAGTGTGACGGTGCGGTTGAAGACAAGGGCGCCTGGAGAGGAATCCACTGCGTCCACACAGAAGTAGCCCAGCCTTTCAAACTGATAAAGGCTGCCTGGAGTGGCCTGTGCCAGGCCTGGTTCCACTTTACAGGATTGGAGAACCTGCAGAGAGTCCGGGTTGATATGGTCCTTGAAATCCGTCCCGTTCTTTTCATCGGCAGGATTTGCTTTGAGGAAGAGCTTGTCGTAGAGCCGCACTTCCGCCTCAACCGCATGAGGTGCAGACACCCAGTGGAGCGTCGCCTTCACCTGTCTGCCGTCGGGAGCTCCTCCCCCCCGCGTTTCAGGGTCGTAAGTGCACCGCAGTTCGATCACTTCTCCGGTTCGTTCGTCTTTGATCACATCGATGCATCTGACGAAGTACGCGTAACGCAACCTCACCTCACGCCCGGGAGCCAGGCGGAAGAACTTCCTGGGCGGGTCTTCCATGAAGTCTTCCCGCTCGATGTAAAGTTCACGCGAAAAGGGGACCTTGCGCGTTCCCATGGCGGGATCCTCGGGATTGTTGACGGCATCGAGCCATTCCACCTGGTCTTCAGGGTAGTTGACCACGACCATCTTGAGGGGGCGCACAACCGCCATGACTCTCGGAGCCCTTCTGTTCAGATCCTCCCGGACACAATATTCAAGAAGGGCCAGATCGACGGTGCTTTCCTTCTTTCCGACTCCGATCAGTTCACAGAATCTGCGAATGGCCTCGGGAGTAAACCCGCGCCTGCGCATGCCCGCCAGGGTCGGCAGCCTCGGATCGTCCCATCCCCGGACGTATCCCTTCTCGACAAGCTGCAGCAGCCTGCGCTTGCTCATCACCGTGTAACTCAGATTGAGCCGTGCGAATTCGATCTGCTGCGGATGACAGGGGACGTCCAGCTGATCGAGTATCCAGTCGTAGAGCGGACGATGGTCTTCGTATTCCATTGTGCAGATGGAATGGGTGATGCCCTCGATGGCATCGGAAAGACCGTGAGCGAAATCGTACATGGGATAGATGACCCACCGGTCCCCCGTCCTGTGATGGTTGACCCTCCTGATCCGGTAGAGAACCGGGTCCCTCATGTTCAGGTTGGGAGACGCCATGTCGATCTTCGCACGGAGGACATGCTCTCCGTCTTTGAATTCTCCGGCTCTCATACGCCGGAACAGGTCAAGGTTCTCCTCGACCGACCGGTTCCTGTAAGGGCTGTCTTTGCCCGGCTGAGTGAGTGTGCCGCGGTAGTCCCTGATTTCTTCCGCGCTCAGGCTGCACACGTAGGCCTTGCCCGCCCTGATCAGGTCCAGTGCATAGCCGTAGAGCTGTTCGAAATAATCCGAAGCATAGTACAGGCGGTCTCCCCAGTCGAAACCCAGCCACCGGACATCGTACATGATGGATTCGACGTACTCGATATCTTCCTTGCTCGGGTTGGTGTCGTCGAACCGGAAATTGCAGGTTCCTCCGAACTCGGCTGCCAGGCCGAAGTTGAGGCAGATGGACTTGGCGTGACCAATGTGCAGGTAGCCGTTGGGTTCGGGAGGAAAACGAGTCGCGACCCTGCCTCCGTGCCTGTTTGTTCTCATGTCTTCCGCAATGATGGTGCGTATGAAATTGGGAGGAGGACTCGATTCAACCGTGCTCATAAGTACAGCTCCATTCTTTGCTGAAATCACCACCGCCTGTCAGGGCCTTGACCTCGGCTTCAATGCTTTCCCTTCGACTTTGCCGATTCGAGGGCATGGGAATTCTCGACGGAAAGATCCTGCAGGGAATGCGAGGGTTTTCTGAAAAATAAGTATTTAATATACCATATCTTTGCACTTGATTGAACGATTTCGTCACCGACGCGTGCCGGTCTTTTCCTGTTTGTCGACACCAATCAGGGCGAAGGCGGTTCCCGCGGTACGATTTCTCCCGCCCGAGTAAGACGGCCTTCCTTGACCCGTATCAAAGTCACACCCTTTCTCGGCACGTGCGAACCGGGACTGAAGGTGATGGATCCGGTCACACCGGGAAAGTCCGTTGTCTGCTCGAGTGCTTTTCGAATAGCAGCCGGTTCGGCGGACCCCGCCCTGGAAGCAGCATCGGCAACCAGGCGCATGGCATCATAGCCGAGGGCTGCAAAGGCATTTGCCGGACTGCGATAATATTCGTTCCGGAAGGCCGCGATGAAGTTCCGGATGGGTACCGTGCCGTGTTCAGGATCCATCAGCGCGTGAGTGGTAAAGTAAACGTTGTCGGAAGCAGGACCTGCCATCTTGATCAAATCGGGGGTATCGTAACCGTCGCCCCCCATAATCGGGCCGGTGATTCCCGCTTCGCGCAGCTGCCTGATCACTTCCCCCACGTTGTAGGGCATGGCGGAAACGTAATAGAAATCCGGTTTCTCGGGAAGCGCTTTGATTCTGGCCACATGACCGGAGAAATCCGTTGTCCTGTCATCGTAGCGATCCTCGAGAACCACCGATCCACCCATGGATTGAAAGTGAGTCTTGAAATAGCCGGCAAGCAGCACGGTGAAGTCCATGTCCTTGTCCCAGAGCAGGTAGGCGGTCTTACCGAAGTTCTTCAGGACAAATTCGGCTCCAGCCGCTGCCTGGGTATTGTCCCCGAAGCAGGCCAGAAAGAGCGTATCTCCTACCTGTTGAGGAAGCCCGGGTGAAGTGGCGCCCACCGAGACGAAAGGAATTCCGCGGGCTTGAAAGGATGGCCCGATGGCCAAAACTGAATCCGTGTCGGCAAAACCGATTCCGGCCACCACGCGTTCGAGTTCGACGAACTGCTTTCCGACCCGCGCGGCTTCGTCGGCCCTGTACTGCGTGTCCTTGACAATGAACTCGATCGTGCGTCCCAGTACGCCTCCACCGGCATTGATTTCCTTCACTGCCAGTTTCGCACCGTCAGCAGCCTCTCGATCCAGGGCTGCCCCGCCTCCCGTCAGTGCGAACGCCCCCGCGATCCGCATCGGACTCAACACCCGAGCTTTCGAATCCGCTCCACCCTTCCCCGCCGACACTCCAGTTGCCAAAAAGACCCCACAAAGAACGCCTGCCGCACACAAGAGGCCTTTCCTCATCGTCTCGACCCTCCTCGACGTGTCAGTCCCATTCGTCACCTCGTCCAGGCCCCCGAAGAGGCATCCTTTGAAAACTTTCCACTATTTCCTCACTGCAGGCAATAAGGGCTCATCCGGCAAACGAGTACCTCCGGTTCTCGTTGCGCAAAGCTACACTGGCAACGCAACGTCGTCCTGCATCATAACGTCATTGGGCATCACAACGTCGTCCTGCAGGACGAACGTTGCTGCAGGACTAACGTTGCTGCGAAAATGACGTTGTCGCGGGTGTATTCCACCTTTTTGCGACAACTGTCCAGTATAGCGACAACCGTCCGGTACAGCGGCAACCGTCCACGTCCACGTTTGCTGAAAGAAACGTCGGAGATTGACTTTATCCAATAGGCAACCGATACGCAAAGCGTTTTTCAGCCGACCTTCCGTTCAGCAGGGGCTCGATCCCTTTCAACAGAGAATCCCTGTCGAACGATCCCGGCTTGATTGGACCCATCGGCAACTGCAACTCTGATTTCCTGGAAATGCCATGGAACCCGGCACCCGTTTAAAGGTGCTTCAGGATCGATACGACACAGCCACCGGGTGCCGTTCCCATGACATTTGATCCGAGAAGAGTTTCCCAGTTATATTAGCAAGGAAGAGCTCGAAGCGAGACTCTCGGGACTCGACAAGACAAAGAAGACACATGATCTTCTCCGGGTCACCTGTGGTCGGCCGTTCTTCAAGGGACAGACACCGGGAGTGCATAAGGAACTCATGGCAATCCCTCAGGATTCCTGTAATAATGACATGTAGGCAGATGGAGCAGGGACACAAATTGTGAATCTTCACTCATAATGGCTTTCTTTAGGGTTGTGTTGAAGCCGTCCGTGAATCAATAATACAAATGAACGTGGTAAGGATTCGGACGGGGCGGAAAAGCGGCGGCGCGACAGCCGATGTCCTCGGGGGTGGCAAGATGCAGGAAAGGTCATTATCATTCTGGAGACGACGTGGCCTTGGGGACCTTCCGGATTCAGACGAACCGGATACTCCGCGTCGAGAGATGGACCCGTCAGGTACCAGCGGCGGCGTCCGTCCCCGCTACCCGGCACGAGAACGATTCACAAGGGGGCACAGGAGGTGCCGTAACAGGTGAACTGATGGCGACACATGATCCGAATTCCGAAACGAACAAAGAGCGGAACAATCCGGGTAAGTGGGCGGCGCTCTTTCGCCAGCCGGAAATGCACGTTCTGCTGTTTTGCATCGGATTTGTACTGCTCAACTACCCCGTCCTGCACATACTTCACTCGAGCCGGCTCGAATGCGCGCTGGCGGGCATCATCGTCATCTGGGCCTGTGCCATCTTTCTCCTGGCTCTGATCGCACGAAGCTGCAGGACCGAACATTCCGGCGAAACAGCAAAGAATCGGCAGGATTCTCCATGATTGATCCCAAGATTGTCTTGACGGTCTTCTGCCTGTACATGGGTTTTCTTTTCCTCACCGCCCTGCTGGTGGAACGCAGATCATCAGGGGGAGGCATAAGCCTCGCAAACAACCCTTACGTATATTCCCTCTCGCTTGCGGTCTACTGCACCGCGTGGACGTATTACGGAAGTGTGGGGCTCGCCGCCACATCGGGACTCCTCTTCCTGCCCATGTATCTCGGTCCACTCCTGTGCATCTTTCTCTGGTGGATCATCCTTCGGAAGATGGTTCGTCTCAAGAACATTTACAGGATAACCAGCATCGCGGACTTCGTGTCCGTGCGCTACAACAAGTCCCAGGCGGTAGCCGCCATCATGACTGTCATCGCCATTACCGGGATCACCCCTTACGTGGCTCTCCAACTGAAAGCGATCATCTCCACTTTTTCGCTCATCACCACACCCACCGCCCTGCACCTGTCTATTGTGGGAGCCGAAAACTCGTGGATTCGAGCACACATCGGCCCTCTCATCGTGGCGCTCATGATCCTGTTCACGATCATCCTGGGAGTCAGGCGGCTCGATCCCACGGAAAGACACGAAGGCATGATGATGGCCCTGGCGGTGGAGTCCGTGGTGAAACTCCTGGCGCTCCTGGCGGCGGGAGTCTTTGTGACCTACTTTCTCTACGACGGATTTCAGGACATCTTCGCGAGGCTGCCGGAAAGCTCGGTCCAGGTCAGCACGCCCACCAGTCCGGCTTCCTATCTTACGTGGGCAGGATACCTGGTCCTGTCCATGTCCGCCATCCTCTTTCTTCCGAGGCAGTTTCACGTGGCCGTCGTAGAAAACTCCAATGAAAAACATATTCTTACCGCCATGTGGCTGCTGCCGCTCTATATGCTTCTCATCAACATCTTCGTGCTCCCCATCGCCGTTGCGGGCACTCTCAAAGGCTACCCGGTCGCAGCAGCCGACACTTTTCTGCTCAGACTGCCCCTGGATCATGCCAGGGCATGGCTTCCGCTGCTGGTTTTTATCGGAGGAGTCTCGGCCGCCGCGGGGATGATCATGGTCGCGTGCATCACCATGGCCACAATGATCACCAATCATCTCCTTCTTCCCCTCATGGAATGGATACCAAGACTCGGCTTCCTCAAACGGCACCTGCTCAAATGCCGCTGGGGTGCCGTCGCCCTGTTCGTCATTATCGGCTACTGGTTCGAGGAGAAGATCGGCGAATCCTACATGCTCGTGAACATCGGGCTGATCTCGTTTACCGCCGTGCTCCAGTTCGCTCCGGCATTGCTGGGAGGCATCTTCTGGCGAAGAGGCAACAAGCGCGGGGCCATTCTCGGGCTCTGGTCCGGTTTCGCCATCTGGTGCTATACCCTCCTTCTTCCCTCCTTTTCCAAGAGCGGCTGGATCTCTTCGAGGATCCTCGAAGAGGGTCCCTGGGGGATCACTCTTCTAAGACCCGAACACCTGCTTGGCCTGACGGGTCTCGATCCCATAACACACGCGGTTTTCTGGACGATGATCTTCAACATAAGCTTCTATGTCGCGGGGTCTCTCTACTCGGGGCAGAACGAAGAAGAGCAGAGCCTGGCCGAGGAATTCATCGGTGTTCTATCGAGTGTGAAGCCCATACGGGGGGCTCGCCCTCGAGAAGCCTACATCGACTTCGCAGTCAAGCGGGAGGAGATAGAAGAACTCCTCAGCCAGTATTTCACGGAACAGGAAGTCCGCGCGATGGTCGAGAGGTGCATGCGAAATGCGGGGATAAAGGAAGAGGACCGGATTTCCATCGTTCAACTCGTCGAACTTCACAGCGAGGTGGAAAAGACGCTCGGCGGAGCCATAGGCTCGGCGGCAGCCTACAAGGCACTTCACCAGGGAACCATATTCACTCGAAGGGAGGCCCGGGAACTTTCAGAGGTCTACGGCGAGATCCTGGCGGACCTTCGAGTGACGCCATCCGAACTAAAGAGAAAGATCGACTATCACCAGGAAAGAGAAACCCTGCTCATTCGCCAGGCCAGGGAACTGGAAGAAAAGGTCGAAGAACTGCAGAGGGAGATCGCCGAACGCAGAAAGGCGCAGGAGGCGCTTCGGGAGAGTGAGGAGCGTTACCGCAGGCTGGTTGAATCCATGAATGAAGGGCTCGCTGTCGAGGACGAGCACGGAACGATCATCTATGTGAACGACAGGCTGTGCCAGATGTGGGGGTGTCCCAGAGAAAGCATCATCGGACACCCATTCATGCAGTTTCACGACGAAGTGCAGCGGGAAACGGTCGCCGCTCACATGGCCACACTGAAACAGGGCGAAGTTGTATCCTTTGAAACAACCTACAGCGACACGGAAGGCAGAAAACTCCACACGATCGTCTCCTGCGTTCCCATGCTCAACCTCTCCGGGGAATACAAGGGAAGCTTCTCCGTCGTGACCGATATCTCGGAACTCAAGGCCCTCGAACGCGAGAAAGACAACATGATTTCCATGTTCGCCCACGACATGAGATCTTCGCTTACCGGCATTCATGGACTCAGCCTGCGCCTGATGAACAAAGCCGAATGTATCGAGGAGGAGAAACAGAATCAATACCTCCAGATCATCACCAAGGAAGCGGGTAAGCTCGAAGGGCTGGTGGAAGACTTGCTGGAGTTCTCGCGCCTGAGAACCGGAAGATTGAAGCTCAGCCTCCAGCCCTTTTCCCTGGAAAAAGAACTGCTGGACCTTTATGAAGCTTATCAGGCCAAGGTGACACAACCCGGGATCCAGATCGAACTGAGAATCGAAAGCCCGCTGTCCCTCATCGAGGCCGATCCCAACCGCCTGAGAAGAATCTTTACCAATCTTCTGGACAACGCCCTCAAGTTCTCCAAAGACAAGGGGACAATCCGCATCTTGGCCCAGGAAAATGACCAGGAGGTCATCGTTAAGATCGCAGATGAAGGAATCGGAATAGATCCTGCCGAACTGCCTTATATTTTTGATCTTTTTCACCGGACCAGGAGCGGAGAGAAAAAAGAAGGTTACGGAATCGGGCTGGCCACTGTCAAGGCCATTGTTCAGGGGCATGGAGGCAGAGTAGAGGTGAGCAGTTCCCTGGGCAGGGGCTCCGTTTTTACGGTCTTCCTCCCCAAACCTCGAAAGGATGTCAAAGCCTGACCCTTCGAATAAGACAGGGTCCGCTGCTCCCGTTTGTGATCAGACGCAGCACCGGTTGCCGGTACTGCAATCATCGAGCGGCGGTCATCGCTGCTCTTTTTTCTCCACGGAATTCAGCACTTCCGAAACAAACCTCGCTCTTTCTTCCGGTTCTTCGAGAACAATGTTTACAATTTCATCCAGGCCGTCCATAACCTGCTGCAGAGCGGCCTGCACAGATCGGCCCTGGGAATCCTTCGTTTCGGACTGCAGATAGATGACTCTTGCCAGCACAAGCGCCAGTTCTCCCGAAGCCCTGTAAATGGCGGCCGCCTGCTCTCTCAGCAGCACCATGTTCTCATGCAACTCCCTGCTCTTCTCTCCTTCCCGCCTGATGCCTTCCTCGATCCTCCTCATGCTCTCCACCGCCGACTCCACAACCCGAGCCTGGGCATCGATCCGGTCCCTGCTTGAATCCACCGCCTTGACCATGAGTTCCATCGAGCTTTTGTGCGCTTCCGCTTCCTTGCGCAGTTCCGCCAGCATGTCCGCCCTAGCGGCTTCAGCCGCGGTCCGAAAATCGTCGATCGTGGATTCTCCCGCCCAATTCCCCCGCAACCGGTCGTAGCCCGCAATCCCCCACCCGGCAAGGATGGAAAAGGAAAGAAAGACCATCGCGGCTCCGTTCCCGATCCGTCCTTTCACGACCAGGAATAGAGTCGAAAAAGAAAAGATAAGAAAAACCGACAGTGCAATCCATTCATTCATAGGAACACTCCGCGGGGTTATTTCTTCAGCAGGCGAGGTCAACGACTGAACATCCTGCGCCATCTCGCAACACGCTTCTCCACGGAATCCGGCTTCTCTCCCCTGTGCCTGTATACAAAGTGCAGGTAGGCACAAACCGCCGGGAGTGGCACATTCGACCCGTCCCTGTAAAAATCGTCCATCCCGTCGACGACATCTCCCACCGTGAGTTCCGTAGGGATGCTGAGCGAATTGTACACGGAATCCAGGGTGCTCGTTTTCAAAGCCTTTCCTGCGTCCGCCGATGAATAAAAGAGAGTCATGCCGTCAAACAGCCCGCATACGAAACCGAGTTTACCCGCGTAATCGAGTTTGCTCCAGGACCGACCGTTCACCCAATTCTTCCCGACAAACTTGAGGACCAGTTTATCGTCGTCAGCAGCAACGGGTTCAGGCGCCAGTAACCCGCCCAGGTACGTGACCATCAAGACAGCCAGGGTCAACATCCTCCAGCGCCGGGTGTTCCCCGCACCCTCCCCGCGCCTCATCCCCATAATCGACCTCCCTGAATACGCATCCGATCACAAACCGGTCAGCTCCTCCGGGTATGCACTATCGGCGGTATGCCACCTCGAAACCCCGCCCCGCCCTCTGGTCCCCCCACGGAAAACCCGCTGCAACCTGTCGAAATTCACAATCATCCGCAAACCTAGACTATCTCTTGGACACCGCGTTTCGATCGTTTTCACCATACCTCAAGTCTTGTGAGTTTGCGAGTCGTTTGCTCACAGATTCAAAAGGATATGTCGACCCGGCTGAAACCCGACGGACCGGGCCAGCCTTCGGAGAGAAACCGGGAAGTAATACGGTCCGACATTCGTTTGCCCAAGGACACTTTTCCAACATGGATTTGATATCGGAACACTTTGTTTGAATTAATCAACCACCGTCTTGACATTCGAGCACTCCATACTTAATAAAGAATTGCCGTTTCCCCATCTGGGGTTCCCACAAAGTCCCGGTTGGCGACTGCGAGGTGGCAGGTGCTCGAAGGGTGTGGGTGTATGGTGGAATTCCTTGGAGTACTTTCGCACGGGGTAAAACGGTAATCCAGTGAGTGGGAGGTGCTATGCCTACCCAAAGCCCGGGCCTCTCGAGTGTCGTTTCAGGCATCCGAGAGGCCTTCTTTTTGATTCACCCGGGTGGTCCGTCTGTTTTCTGTTGAGTATTGTGATCGTTTTGGTATTAGAGTCTCCAGGCTGTCTACACTCTCGGGCAACACCAGTCAGGATCATGATGTTTTTTCGGGACCTGGAGTCCGCTTCCGTAATGAGATTTCTCCTCTTTGAACGCTCCTGCAGCCGACCGGCTTCCGGGGCTTCCGTTCTCTAAAAAACACTTTGCACAGCCAGGGCGGAAAAACCAGCCGGAATCTCCCTGCCGCATAAAGCCTTGCCGCTGGGTTCATCCACTGCTTTCCCGCATTCTCGGGCAATTTCACTTGGATATCGCCACCGCTCCCTCCTCGTGTCGGCTCTGAAGGGTCGCAACGGGGGCTTCTGAAGGGGGAGCGGAGCGATCCCGGCATTTATTCAGGTGATGGGGAGCCCGACCTGATGTGCAGTCCTTTATTGAACATGCTCGCGAAATCTCGTTTGCCGGACACGAGGCGTTGTGCCACGTCCGGTTTTGCGTCACGTTTCCCGGGAACATTCAAATCCATGCAAGCTGGAGTGAAGGAGGAGGAAAATGAAGGCATCGAAAGGTTGCAGCTTTGAACCACAGCAGGGAGTCGGGAAGGGTCTCGGGGCAGATTTCTTGTTCATCGTCTGTCTTGGCATTGCCGTCGCATTCGCATCCAGCTGCTTTGCAGAAGGGCTTTCGGCCTCGAGAAACGAAATACCCGGAATAAGACATGAATTCCAGACATCGAACCTCAAGATCAATCTCCAGACAAAGGACGCCATCGATGTCTCTTCGCTTTTGAAAAACATTGACGATAACGACAGCATTGAATCCGCACAGGCTAAAGTCGATGAAGCCAGGATGAAACTTTATCCCAAAAAAGAAATTGTCATGGAAGTGGAAAAGGTCGATCCTGGAGTCCAGATCTGCTCATATGTAAACCTGTATAAATCAATCTCATGGTGGAACGTAGAAAATCAATACAATTATTACTGGAGTGCTGTATACTACAGCACGCCCGCAGTATTGTTTCTAAGGGTAAAGAAAGGCCAGTATGATCTATATAGATATATAAATGGATCCTGGGCTTTTCTGAAAAGAGCGAAAAGCGGCAGCACAACAGGCGCGACAATCTATGGAAGTCCTGCAAGTCTTGGATTTAAGGGCATTGGTAAAACCGATTACAATAAAGCTGATATTATCATGTATTTTTATAATTAATCAAAAAGAGAAATCCTGTCCGGCTCCCTGCGCCTGATGACCCGCGGATACGGCGCGCCATCCCTGACTCAGGGTATCACAGGAACGGGAAGTCGGCTCCGGTTCAGGTATGCGGACTCTCTCACGGCTGTGCAGTTCACCGTGTGGGTGAACAGTTGTTCTGCGGGAAAGTGATCAGGGGAAACCTGGTGAATGATGTCCGTGCAACGATCGGCATCGTGCGGCAGGCGGAGTCCTCGGATCCGGCCGGCATCCTTAGAGCCCGTGCGTCGGCGATTTGTCGTCAGGAAAGGTTCGCGGAAATACTTCCATCTTTCTTATTCCGTCGGTGATTTTCTGCCCCCCGTGGCGAGGAACGACAAGAGACTCTACGTTTCGGCGGACATCGCCAATTGCGGCGGTCCGTCCGTTCCGACGGGATTCATGGAGGCATTTTTCGACGATGTGTACATGAACGAGTCAGCTTCCATGAAGGCGTGTGGGAGCCTCGCAGGAAGCGATCATCTCCCGTCGGGAAAATAGTCTCCCGACCAGCCGCCCGCACTGTTCTCTTCCCGGCAAACGTCCAGGGTCTGTCGAACAGGTCTGTTAACGCCAGCCATGCGCACGCCGGTGCTGGTTAGTGTGCCGGCGTGCCCGCCTGCGACCGGAACACCGTTCAACGCAGGCAGGAATACCGCGACTGCATGTTCCTGCTGACATCCATCGACCTGTGGGCTATAATGTTGTGGCGCCCTGGAAGCCGCCGGTTTTGCTGAAAAAGAGTACGGTATTCCCGGATGCCGCGGAGCAGGTCGGGATGGCGACAGGAGGCATGCAGGAAGCATCCGCGTGGCGGTCGGGTTTTGTTGTTTCAAGCCTGGCGGGAGTTGCATATGCCCTGGGAAGGCACGTCGAGGGCTTTTCGGGAGATGATGGACGGTTTTCAATTGGAGAAGATGCCGGGGAGTGCGGGCAGGGTTCCGTTCCAGCGGGAAGAGATAGCGATACTGCGGCAGGCCATCGATGTGGCGGAGGAACTCATCAGCGACCATTACAAGATTTCCACGTCGCAGTGGAAACGCTACCGCTACGACATACAATCCCTCGAAGGGCTCCAGGAAGAGGAGATCACCGATTTTGCCTTCGCTCAGATCCGCCGCTACCTGCGTTGCCCGCGCGAGCGTCTGCGCGGAAGTGAACCCGGAGACTATTTCAAGATATGCCTCCAGGACCACGTGATTCGTCGAGCGATTCAGCGCGACCCTGATATAGACTTATTCCCGTTGACCACCTACATCGTGACTCACGAACTCATCCACGTTGTTCGGTTTGCACGATTCCTGCAAAGATTCGACAGTACCAAGGCGGAGCAGGAGGCGGAGGAAAAGCGTGTGCACGCTCTGACATTCGAGCTTCTCCGGAATTGCAGGATCCGGGGGCTGCCCCAGGTCCTCTCCGCTTTCAACAGCTGCCGGACCATGGAAACGTTTGTCGGAATGGACAAATGAAGCGCGGTCCCGGCACCTGGAACACAGACTCTCCACCAGCTTCGATTCAATCAATCGAAAGGAATGGACCGACAGCATGAAGGAAAAGATCACCAGAGACGAAGTCCGTCACGTAGCCCGGCTGGCCCGGCTGGAGCTGACTGGGCAGGAAGAGGCCCGGTTGACCGACCAGATGAACCAGATCCTCTGCTACATGGAAAAACTCAACGAACTGAACACCACGGATATTCCCGCCACTACCCATGCCATCCAGCTGCACAACGTGTTCAGGCAGGATGCCGTGCAGGCGTCCCTGGACAGGGCAGGAGCCCTTGCAAACGCGCCGGACAGTGATGGAGCCTGTTTCAGGGTTCCCAAGGTGATTTGAGCGGACAGAGCGGAGAGGTTGCCCAAATGAATGTTCATTCGCTGACGATGCACGAACTTCGCAGCCTGTTGGTCAGGAAGGAAGTGAGTGCAGTGGAGATGGTTACGTCCTTTCTGGAACGCATCGACTCCCTCGATGCCGCTTTGAACACCTACATTACCGTCCTGGCGGATTCCGCGCTGGAGAACGCTCGATCCTTCGACAACGGCGTCGGGGACATCGATGCCTCTCCTCTTGCGGCCGTTCCCCTCGCCATAAAAGACGTCATCTGTACCAAGGGTGTACGGACCACCTGCGGGTCCCGAATGCTTAACAACTTCAAGCCGCCCTATGACGGAACGGTCATCGAGCGTCTCAGGTCCGCCGGCGCCATCTTTCTGGGAAAGACCAACATGGATGAATTCGCCATGGGATCGTCCACCGAAAACTCGGCCTACGGTCCCACCCGCAATCCGTGGGATACGGATCGAGTTCCGGGTGGATCGAGCGGAGGGTCTGCAGCGGCCGTCGCCGCGGATCTGTGTTCGGGTTCCCTGGGAACCGATACGGGAGGATCCATTCGACAGCCGGCATCGTTTTGCGGAGTGGTCGGTCTGAAACCCACTTACGGTCGCGTCTCCCGATTCGGGCTGGTCGCGTTCGCGTCCTCCCTGGACCAGGTCGGTCCCATCACCAAGGATGTGGAGGATGCCGCACTGCTCCTGCAGGTCATCGCCGGCTACGACCAGCGGGACACGACATCCGTGGACCACCCGGTCCCGGACTATGTGAGCGGGCTGAGGGAGCCCATCAGGGGCATGCGTCTGGGCATACCCAGGGAATACTTCCTGGAAGGCATGCATCCCGACGTGTCGGCCGCGGTCGAAAAAGCCATACGCACCTGCAGGGAACTGGGAGCTGAAATCATCGAGGTTTCCCTGCCGCACACGGATTTTGGAGTCTCAGCTTACTACATCATTGCACCTGCGGAAGCATCTTCCAACCTGGCACGTTACGACGGGGTGAAATACGGCCTCCGCGTACCCGATGCGGCGGATCTCATGAGCATGTATCGCCTCAGCAGGTCCGAGGGGTTCGGGCCCGAGGTGAAGCGCCGTATCATGCTCGGCACGTATGTCCTGTCTGCCGGCTATTACGACGCCTACTACCGCAAGGCATCCCAGGTGAGGACCCTCATCCGCCGCGATTTCCTGGACGCCTTTCAGCAATGCGATGCGCTTGTGGCTCCCGTAGCGCCCATTCCCGCATTCAAACTGGGTGAAAAAACGGACGATCCCCTCCAGATGTATCTCAGCGACGTGCTGACCCTTCCGGCCAGCCTGGCTGGAATCCCGGGCATCTCCGTTCCGTGCGGCTTTTCGTCCGACAACCTTCCCATCGGACTTCAGATCCTGGGCCCTCACTTCCGGGAAGATATCGTGCTGAGAGTGGCCTACCAGTTCGAACGGGCCGCGGGCTGCACGGGCAGAAGACCCGGAGCCCTCCCCCGCTAGGGGCACACCTCACGAAATCACGGCGTCGAAGCCGCCCGTCGAAGTCCTCTGGGCTTCAGGAAACACCAGCAGCTTCGCCCAGCACCCGGATCAGTCGGAAAGACTTTCCGGGTGCGGAGGGCGGCAACGGTCTTCTCCAGGCAAAAGCAGATCTATTCCTGGGTGAAATAGCCCTTGGGGACTACGACGATTCCTCGCGGAGTGACATGGAATCTCTTCCTGTCTTCCTGGGGATCGATCCCGATCTGGGTGCCAGGTGGGATGATGTTGTTCTTGTCGATGATAGCCTTCTTGATCCTGCAGTGCCGACCGACTTCCACGTCGTCCATGATGACGGATTCGTCCACTTCCGCCCAGCTTCGGACGGTGACGTTGTAGGAAAGCACGGAACTCCTCACGGTTCCGCCGCTGATGATGCAGCCGTGGGAAACGACGGAATCCACCGCGGTACCGGTTCGAGGCTGGCTGGGATCGGGCTGGTTGAACACGAACTTGGCCGGCGGATACTGGCGCTGGAAAGTCCGGATGGGCCACATCGTTCCGTACAGATTGAAGAACGGATCAATTCCTGTCAGGTCCATGTTGGCATTCCAGTAGGCATCGAGGGTTCCCACATCCCTCCAGTACTGAGAATCCCTCGTCGTCTGCACAAGACGCAGCCGCCGGACTCCATCGGGATCCACCACATGAATGTAGTCCGTAATCCTGTTGAGTCGGCGGTACGGGTAGGCGACGACGTTCAGTTCCCTGATCAGTTCGGGGATGATGTCCTTTCCGAAATCGTCATGGTCTGTCTTGTGAAGGACATCGAGCAGCAGGTCCGTGCGAAAAAGGTATATTCCCATGGACGCAAGGGACCGTTCGGGGTCATCGGGAATGGGCTTGGGGTCACTCGGCTTTTCCTCCCACGACCTGATTCTGAAGTCGCCGTCCACCTCGGCGATGCCGAAATCGGATGCGTGAGCACGATCCACTTCGAGCAGTCCGACCGTCACGTCGGCCTTTTTTTCTTCATGATACTGCCTGAAAGCCGCATAATCCATTTTGTACACATGGTCGCCCGAGAGGATCAGGACATACCTGGGACGTTCTCGTTCCAGCAGGTAAAGGTTCTGCCTCACGCAGTCGGCTGTGCCCCTGTACCATTCCTTGCCGGTCCGTTGCTGAGGAGCGGCGATGCGCAGGTAGTGACCTAGATCGCCGGAGAAGATATTCCATCCCTCTTCCAGGTGATCTACCAGAGACTGGGATTTGTACTGGGGGAAAACGAGTATCTTGTAGAGCTGGGAGTTGATGCAGTTGCTGAGGGGAATATCGATCAGCCGGTATATGCCTCCAAAGGGCACCGCGGGTTTCGAACGATCCTGGGTCAGGGGCATGAGCCTCTGCCCTCTGCCTCCAGCCATGATGACGGTAAGGACATCTCTCATGAATGAATCTTTCCTTCCTAAAACGGCATCGGCCTCAGAATGGCCGCAGGTTCACAGGATCGCATTCACAAAGCATCATCCTTCAACGGGTGAATCCGGGAGCTGCCGCGCGGACCCGGACCTTTAGGTTCGATTCCTGGAGTTCATTTCGAGCGCAACAGCTTCTTCGTATCCTTCGGCAGGTCGTTGCCTCGATAAATGACCTTCCCCTCCTTATCCACCAGTACGAACAATGGAATGCCCTGGACCTGGTACGATCGGGATACCTTGCCTTCCCCATCGTACACAACGGCGTAAGGGGCCGGGTTGCGTTCCTGGTAGCGTTTCACTCTCTCCAGGCTGTCTCCTCCGCCCACGTTGACAGACAGGATCTCGAGCTCGCTCGGCGCGATCTCCTTTCTCAAGTCGGCGATGGCAGGCTTCACCGTGATGCAGTAAGGACACCACGTCGCCCAAAAATAAATCAGCACCGGCTTCTTTCCCTTGAAACTGCTTAACCTCACGGATGATCCGTTCAAGTCCTGAAGTTCGAAATCGGGCGCTGACTTGGAATCGGAACCCCACAACGAGGCCAGGACCATCCCGCCGGATCCGGAATGTGCCGCCGAAGGGGCTCCCCACAGGAAAAACTGGGCGCACAACAACGTGATTATAAAGAAGGCAAGAACACATCGACTGCAATCTCTCCCAATCATAACCAGAATTCTCCTGTTTTGATAAAGAAGTATTCCGCTGCCAGGATCATCAGCACTCCGAAAGATTTCTGCACACGCCTCATCCAGATCCCGGATCGAGGAAGAGCCGCCAGAAGCCCTGTAAAGGTTCCCACTACGATAACCAGGCTTCCCAGCCCGTAGGAGAAGGCGAAGAGCATGCTCATACCCCAAACGACATCCTGCCTGGTAGCCACGATGGTGAGAAGAACTCCCAGAATCGGCGTAGTACAGGTGGTCACGACGAGTGCGGAGGCCCCTCCCAGGAAAATGCTTGTCAGGATGTCATGCCCCGGCAGGTCTTTCACCTTGAGCCTGTTCAGAAAGGCAGGGGGGGTCATGGGCACCACATCGAGCATGGCCAGACCGAAAACCAGGCAGATGTTTCCAACGACGAGATAGGTCCAGCGATTGGACGTGAGCGCTCCGAAGAGCTGTCCACTGAGGGCCGCAAAGGCTCCCAGCGCCGAATAGACTATGGCCAGGCCCAGGACATAGAACGATGAAAGAACGAACCCCCTCCATTTGCTGCCCCTGGCTTTGCCGCCGATGAACGCGACCGTGATGGGCATCATGGGGTAGGTGCAGGGAGTAAAACTGGCCAGGACTCCTCCACCGAACGACATCAGAATTGCAAGCAACGGTGAATTTCTCGCAACCTCCTCAAACTGAGCCATCCATTCCAAGGTGTTCCCTCTGCGTTGCTTTCTGTTGAGCCGACCGAATCTGCTGCAACAATTTAAGACTCTTCAAGTCTTTTCGAATTTGAGCTCGTATCCAGTTCAACATGGCATGCAGGAGCGGAGTTTTCCTGTCCCGGCTTATTCGCAGCCGCCATATTCTGTCCGGCGGGAGCTTTCTGCACTGGTGGATGAGGAGCAGCGTGCCCAGGTCCAGGGCCAGGAAGTCGTCCCCCGGCGGGCGATGTTCAACACAGAGCAGCTGCCCCTGGTTGATTCTCCAGTACCAGCGCATGGAATCTCCAAGCGGCCTGCGGCAGACTGCGCAACCGTCCAGCCCCGGCATGTACCCCATGATATCCTGGAACCGAAGCATAAACAATAGAACAACGTTGACGGGGTCTCTGTCCTCTGACAGATGCGCCTGGGTCTCCCTGAGAAGATGGAAAAGATCGCGCTGAGGCTCCCGTTCGGGAACCATTTCGAGCACGATCTCGGATACGAGTCCCGAATAACCCCACCGCTCCACGTCGATGCGCAGCGAAAGGTAGGGCTCGATCAATTTGCAGGCATCGAGCCGGACGAGAGACCCTCGATCGATGCAGCTCAACGTCACCAGGCTGCCCGGTTCGAAGGTATGAGCAAACCTCTTGCGGCTGTTCCTTGCCCCCTTGGCTATCGCCCTGATACTCCCGTTTGTCTCCGTATACAGGGCCACGACCCTGTCGGATTCCCCGCAATCCCAGGAGCTCAGAACAATTGCCTCCGTATCGAAACGGTTCATCGTGATACCGGCTTACTCGCCTGCACATGCTCGACCCGCCTGCATGGCAGCTGGTTCAATGGATTCATGAACGACCGGAAGGGGCTGGACTGCCGGATGAGCAGAGAGAACGGACACTGTGGGCGGGCTTGCCGGGACGGTATTCTACAAGGGACGAAGCCATCACAGGTCGATCGGGAACACGGCGTCCGGGCAACAGACACAGCATGGCATAAACACTCTCCAGCACAGCCCGACAGTCTGGGGCACTCCGCTTCGGCACCTCGTAAAACATCGATCCGGCCCCACCGGACGCTCGGCTGACGACCAGACAAAACCCTCCCGCTATTCCTTCACAATCTGCGGATCGGGAAGGCTGAACCGCAGCACCTTTCCGGACTTGCCAGGGTTGTCCACGGGCTTGCCGTTCCACTTCATATGAACGCCGCCCGCATTCCCGACAACGATCTGCATGCCTTTATCCGCCTGCCATTCGCGCCTGTCTCCGGGCTGCAGCATGGCACTCTGGGTATGCCGGTCATCGATCCTGACCTGAACCCAGGTTTTTTCAATGGCATCAACGGAAAAAACATTCCTCACGGTTTCCCGGGGCAGAGGAGGAGGCCTGTCTTCCGCAAGGACTTCCGTGGGGTGGACTCCCATGGGAAACTGCCGTGCAGTCGCGGCAGGTTCGGCCATTTGAGGCACCGGTTGCGCCGACGGCACCTCGATTTCAACTGAAACCACTTCGGCCGATACCATCTTGTCAGCCTCGGGCTTCAGCTCGACGGACCTTTCCTTCTCCTCTCCCATCTGCCGGGATGAGGCGTACCTGCTCGTCAGATCCTCGGGCAGTTCCTGTTGACTCATCATATCCCCGCCTGCCGGATCGAGCCCGTTCAGGCGGGCTCGCCTCTCCGAAATCCAAGTGCCCGCGGCAAGAAGAGCCACCGTTGCCACGCCGAGGAACAGGAGCGTAAACATCCCCATCCGGCGTTTCACCCGGAAGAACCTGGTCTTTTCCGCATAACGGGCGATATATTCCTGCTGCCTGTCTTCCGCGGCGATATCCGAGGCGTGCTTTTCGAGAAGAGGTGCGGGGTCGATACCCAGCACCCTGCAATACGACCGAATATATCCTCGAACCAGGAGAGAAGCCCCCAGACGATCCAAATCGCCTTTTTCGAGAGATTCGAGCATCTTCGAGCTGATACCCGTCTCCTTCGAAACGGCTTCCAGGCTGAGACCCCTCTCCAGGCGTTCCGATTTCAGATGTTCCGCCAGTTCTTTCATGGGATGCACCACAACTATAATGTGATCTTTATGTAGGATCGCGCTTCAAGATCCTGAACCCATTCTTCGTATATGCGGTTCAATTCCTGTTGGAACAACTGCCGCCGTGCCCTCTCGCGGGCATCGGCGTCGCTCATGCTCACCTTCTGCTTCTCGATATCGAATACCTTGAAGATATAATACCCCCCCTGGCCTTTTATCGGATCCGAGTATTCATTCTTCTTCAATGCCCTGACCACTTTCTGCACATTGGGAGCCAGGTCCTCCACCGCAACAAGCCCTATGTCTCCACCGCTTTCCGCGGCCGGTCCCCTGGAATACTGCTTTGCAAGACGGCCAAAGTCGACTCCCTCTCTCAGGCGATCCCGAATATCGGCCGCTTTCTTTTCCACTTCACCCCTGTCATTCCCGTCCATCGCAACAGGCAGAAAGATGATCCCCAGCCTGACCTTCTCCGTACTGGGGGACCCCCCCGCAGGCCCTCCCTTCATAAAGGCATCCACTTGCTGATCGGTAATCACCACCTTGGACTTGAGGACACGTTCGAGCATGCGGTTGCGTTCCAGTTCCTTCCTCACTCCTTCCCTGAACTGCTCGATGGTCTTCCCGCTCTCCTTCATCACGTATTCGAGCTGGGTGTCCGTGAAATTGTGATCCCGCTTGATCCCTTCGACGGCTTCGTCCACTTCCCGCTTGGTCACCGTGACCTTCAGGCGCTTGACTTCCTGCTCGGTCAGCTTCTCGCGTATCATCTGCTTCAGGATTTCCTGCTCCAGCCGAGCCTTTCGTTCAGGATCATCCGTCTTCACATCCGGCGCAAGCTTCTCGACCGCTTTCAGGCTTTCCTGGAGCTCACTGTACAGGATGATATCCCCGTTCACCACCGCTATGATTCTGTCCACAGACCCGTTTTGAACCATCCCGCTGCAGAAGACAAAACTCGCCAATAACACAAAGAATTTACAGCATGAAATCATCAAGACCCCCCATCGAGGCGGATTTATAAGCTATCGAATTAACTTGATATCACTATCATGTTCAACGGGTTCTTGCAAGATCCTTTTGAGCCGTGCAAGCCTTTGCGGCAGGTTGCGGCCCCAGATTTCCACCCTCAGCCGTCTGTCCGAATCCGGTGAAAACGCACACTTCTTTCGCTCCAAAGCGGCAATGACCCGGTTCATCTGGTCCTGTCCGCAGAAATAGAGCACGAAGTCCTCTCTTTCCTCTTCCATGCGCACGATACCCGATTGTCTGAAACACAGTCGCAGCTTTGCCAGGAGCACAAGATTCCTGGCGCTTTCGGGAAAAGGCCCGTAGCGGTCGCGCCATTCGCCGGCCAGTTCGTCCACGTCCTCCATTTCACCCAGCGTGGCAAGCCTCTTGTAGGCAAGCAGCCGCTGGTCGTTATCCGGGATGAAGGTATCCGGCAGAAAGGCCGCCAGCGGGACATGGATCTCGGGATCGATCCCTTCCGCCTCGGGTTTCTCCCCCTTCATTTCCCTGATGGTTTTCTCGATCAACTCCAGGTAAAGTTCATAGCCGACCGCGGCAACGTGCCCCGACTGGGAAGACCCGAGTATCGTGCCGCCTCCACGGATCTGAAGGTCGTTAAGTGCTATCTTGAAGCCCGCCCCCAGTTCACTGAAGTCCATCAGGGCTCTCAGCCTCTTCTGGGCGTCACGGCCGATCAGGTGCTCCCCCGGGATGAGGAGGTAGGCATAAGCCTGTTCGCTGGATCTGCCCACTCTGCCGCGCAGCTGATATATCTGAGCCAGGCCGAACTTGTCGGCACGGTTGATGATAATGGTGTTGGCCGCCTGAATGTCCAGTCCGGACTCGATGATAGTGGTGCAAACCAGCACATCCACCTTCCTGCCGATGAAGTCGAGCATCACCTTTTCCAGGTCCCGTTCCTTCATCTGTCCGTGAGCCACGGCGATACGGGCTTCGGGAACCAGGCGCCCCAGGGAATTCGCCATCTGATAGATGCTCTGGACATGGTTGTGGACGAAAAAGACCTGGCCGCCTCTTTGGATCTCGCGATAGATGGCCTCGCGCATGGTAAAATCGTCGTACTTGCAGATGTAGGTCTCGATGGCCTGCCTGTCCTGTGGAGGCGTTTCAATTGTACTGAGATCCCGGATGCCGGCCATGGCCATGTGCAGCGTGCGCGGAATGGGAGTGGCGGTCAGGGTGAGAACATCCACGGATACTCTGAATTCTTTCAGCTTTTCCTTGTGCTTTACACCAAAACGATGTTCTTCGTCGATGATGAGCAGACCGAGGTCCTTGAAGCCGACATCCTTCTGAAGCAGGCGATGCGTACCGATGACGATGTCGATGCTTCCCTTCCTGAGTCCGGCGACGACCTGCTTCTGCTGAGCAGCGGTTTTGAAGCGACTCAGGGTTTCCACCACAACGGGAAATCCTGTCAATCGATCCCTGAAGCTCTGAAAGTGCTGCTCGGCCAGCACCGTCGTGGGCACGAGCATGGCCACCTGTTTGCGATCCATTACCGCTTTGAAGGCCGCTCGAATGGCCACTTCCGTCTTCCCGTAACCCACATCGCCGCAGATGAGCCGGTCCATGGGCCTCCCGGACGCCATGTCCTCCAGGACGTCATCGATGGCTCGAATCTGGTCGGGAGTCTCCTCATAGGCGAATGTCGTCTCGAATTCCTGGAAATAACTGTCCGGCGCAGAAAACCGGAAGCCTTCCCTGACCTGCCTGGATGCGTACAGCCTGAGCAGTTCTTCGGCAATCCGTTCTGCGGACTCCCTGGCCTTCTTCTTTGCGGCCTCCCACGATTTTCCCCCCAGCTTGTCCACCCTCGGGTCCTGACCGTCGACCCCCAGGTATTTCTGGACCTTCCGGAGCTTATCCACAGGAACGTAGAGCCTGTCGCCGTCCTGATATTCGATAAGCAGAAAATCGCCCGCCATGCCCCGCACTTCAAGGTGAACGAGTTCCTTGTAGATCCCTATTCCGTGATCCACATGCACCACGAAATCCCCGATGTGCAGATCCTGGAAAGAGCTCAAAAACAGACCGGCAACCTGTCTTCTCGCCTGCCTGCGGCGCCGCTTCCCGAATATCTCCTCCTCGGAAACCACAGCCAGCTTCTCGGCGGGCCAAAAAAAACCGCGGGACAGGGAACCGGTCAGGATCCTCACAGCCGGATCGTCCGGGCAGGGATATCCAAACGACCAACTGCCGACATCAGCCTCCATCCCGTAACGGGCAAGCAGTTCACCCAGTCTCTTCGCCTGCTCCTTCTGCCCGCAGACCAGGAAAGTATGGATCCCGTCCCCCGTCCATCGCTGGAACTGCTCCGCCAGGGGCTCCAGGATCCTCTCTCTGTTCGAATGAGATCCAATGGCCAGAATCACTTCATCCTGGTTCCTGACCCCCAGGTCGAATACCCTGGACGGCTGTTCGCCATCCACAAAAGAACCCACCATGACCTGTTGAAAACGCTCCGCCCCGGCGACCTGAACTTCAGGAGTCTCCATCAACTCCGCGGGCGGCCTCCTCCATTCATGGGGCGACCGGTTCTCCTCCCATTCAAGGGTGCTCTGTAGGAAATGCTCCTCCATGACACTTCTCACCTGTGCCGGGTTCGACCAGACCAGCACGGTGTCCGCATCCATGTAGTCCCAAAGCGTGGACAAGTTCTCATAGAAGACGGGGAGAATGGCTTCAAAGGCTCCGAACTGGTGGCCTTCCTGAATCTTGTCCAGCCAGACATTGCCTGCGGCGGGGGTGAGCCTCTCCCGTTGGACGTCGTCGTAGACAGCCTTGATCGCGCGTTCCCTGGTCGGAGCGTCCAGGATCACCTCGCTGGCGGGCAGGAGCTGCACGTCTTCGAGTGTGCCCAGTGAACGCTGGGTGCTGGGATGGAAGAGCCGGACGGATTCCAGTTCGTCCCCGAAAAACTCCAGCCTTAGCGGCCACCGGTAGAGCGGCGAGAAGACATCGAGCACCCCGCCTCTCCTGCTGAAATCTCCGTATTCCTCCACAAGGGAGACATGGTAATATCCGCGATCCGCCAGATTCCTGCACAGTTGATCCACATCGATCATCTCCCCCCTTACCCTGTATTCCGTGTGGTCCATGAGGATCCGGGGAGGTATCAGCCGCTCGAGAACCGCCGCAGCCGAGGTGACGACGATGCGCGGGTCTGGAGCACCGCGGAGAGTATAGAGGACTTCCATGCGCCTGGCGGTGATTTCCATCTTCCTGAGAGACTGAGATTTATGGCCGGCCCTCGAGGGGAAGTAGAGGACTCTGGTGCGGTTGTGCGCTGCATCGAGGCGGGCAGTGTCTTTTGCGCAAAAAAATGAGACGGTTTCGGCAAGCCTTTCCGCCTCGCGGTCCGTGGAAGTGACCACCAGAAAGGGCCTCTTGACACTCTCCAACCCGCGAGCAAGCAGATAGGCCAGGGCGCCGGGAGTCACTTCCCGGATACTGGCCGCATCTCTTGATTCCTTCAGAAATGAAAGGACTTTCCTGGAATCGGACTTGAATGTGCCTGTATCGATGATGCCGTCAAATGCGCTCAAGTCGGTTTGAAGACGCACCGTCGTGCTCATACGGTCGACATATCCTTCGGAAGAGCCAAAAAACAAGAAATCATTTCACCCCGCTTAAAAATTAAAATATAACCAAGATGCCCCTGGAAAGAAAGTTATCTTATCATGCCGGTACTCATTGAGAGAGCGCCTTTTATCAGAAGGGCTTTTCAGGAAGGATGAATAAACCATGCCTACAGTCTCCGTGCAGGAGTTGCTTCGTCGTCTCCCCGGTGTCGATGTGCTGCTCAGGATGCAGCCCATACGGGATGCTCTCGTCGACCATCCGCGAACACTTGTCCTGGAAAGCATACGCCGCGTGCTCGATGCGGTGCGAAAACACGTTCTGGAAACCGCCGGGGCTCCCGACAAGACCTTCATCGACATCGATCATCTCATTGCACGGATCCTCGAAGACATCCAAACATCCAGCGACTACACCCTGCGCAACACCGTGAACGCCACGGGCATTGTCATCCACACCAACCTGGGCAGGTCGCTCCTGCCCGAGGAAGCCGTCGATCGCCTGAAGCTTCTGTGCAGTGGCTACAACAACCTGGAATACGACCTTGGACTGGGCCGGAGAGGCTCACGGTATGTGCATGCCGAAGCCATTCTCCGGGAGCTCACCGGGACCGAAGCCGCCCTGGTCGTGAACAACAACGCCGCGGCGGTCCTCCTGGTGCTCAGCACGCTGGCGCGGGACAGGGAAGTGGTCGTGTCCCGAGGACAACTGGTTGAAATCGGCGGATCTTTTCGAATTCCCGATGTGATGAGAAGCAGCGGAGCGATCCTTCGAGAAGTCGGGTGCACCAACCGTACGCACGCCGCCGACTACGAATCCGCCATAAACGACCGGACGGCTCTGCTCATGAAGGTTCACACCAGCAACTATCGCATGGTGGGCTTTACTTCCGAGGTATCCCTGGAGGATTTGGTCGCCCTGGGAAGAAGTCGGGGGATTCCCGTGGTCGAAGACCTGGGCAGCGGTTCTTTCATCGATTTTTCGCATTTCGGGCTTCAGGGGGAACCGACTGTCCGGCAGGCGGTCGATGCGGGCGCCGATATTGTAACGTTCAGCGGCGATAAACTGCTCGGCGGGCCCCAGGCAGGTATCATTCTGGGCAGGAAAGACCTCGTCGCGCAATGCAGAAAGAATCCTCTCACCCGGGCACTCCGAGTGGACAAGATGACCCTGGCGGCGCTCGAAGCCACTCTTCGCCTCTACCGGGATGAAAGATCCGCCCTCGAACGC
>JABUEY010000235.1 GCA_013314815.1 Syntrophobacteraceae bacterium | reverse complement strand
TGCAAAGCACAGTCTTCTGTGCCACGGCGTCCATGGCACTGCTCATCGCCGAGGAAATCGAGCGCAGAGGCATGAAGAACAGGATCGCACTCAAAAAGTTCATATTTGGAGCCGAAAGACACAGCAGGCGCATGCGTCAGCGGATCCGGGACATTACGGGAGCAGAACATCTTTTCGATATCCCCGGACTCACTGAACTTTACGGCCCCGGCACGGGTCTCGAGTGCATCGCACACCAGGGAATTCACTACTGGGCGGATTATTTCATCCTTGAAATCGTGAATCCGGAAACCCTCGAATTGCTCCCGGACGGGGAAGTGGGCGAGATGGTCGTCACGACACTGAGAAAGGAGGCTGCTCCTCTTATCCGCTACCGGACCCGGGATCTCACCCGGATCATTCCCGAGCCCTGCCCCTGTGGGAACCCGCTGCCGCGGCACGACCATCTCCTCGGCCGCACCGACGATATGTTCATTTTCCGAGCGGTGAATATCTATCCCGGGCAGATCGAACACGTGCTGTCCCAGATTCACGGGGCGGGAAGTGAGTACCAGGTACATCTGCATCGCAGGGATGACGGAAGGGACGTCATGCTCATCAAGGTCGAACAGATGGAACCGGACCTGCCCGATGCAGACAGGAGACTTGCCGATATCGTGACGGCGGAAATCCGGAGGCAGATCATGGTTCGAGCCCAGGTGGAAGTCCTCGAGTATGGAACGCTTCCCCGTACCGAGCGAAAAAGCAGGCGTGTTTTTGATCATCGTGTCATGGAGAGATAGCCGCACCGATCGGCCGGATATATCCAGGATGTCCAGAAACCGGCTGACCCCGGCCGCCTGCAGGCACCATGCGTTTCCGGGTTTCAGCCATGAGCGTGGAAACAGGTATCAGCAAAGGGAGGGAAACCATGAAGTCCGGACTTGGGTTCAAGCGCAATTTGTTCGTCCTGGCCGTCGCCGTGTCGATGATGGGCCCGGCCGTCGCACCTTCGACGGCGGCCGATGAACCCATCAGGATCGGGGCTTTCTTCGCCCTGTCCGGTCCTGCCTCGACCATCGGCACACCTACCAAACTCGTGGCCCAGCTGGTCGTCGACAAGATCAACAAGCAGGGAGGAATCCGCAACCGGCCTATTGAACTGGCTTTCGGCGATACGGAAAGCGATCCCACCAAGGCTCTGATGGAGGCCAAGAGACTGGTGGAAAAGTCCAAAGTAGTCGCCCTGATCGGCCCGACCCGGACGGACGAGGGCATGGCTGTCAAGCCTTATATAGAAGAGAATGCCCGGATACCCATTGTCATGACAATCGGCGGAGACCCGGTCATTGCCGGAGGCAAATTCGGCCCCTTCAAGTGGACATTCAAGACTCCTCAAAGAACCCAGGTCGCCGTCAAGAAGACCTACGATTACCTGCGCTCCCAGAAGATCGAAAAGGTTGCCCTCATCACCGCATCTGACGGTTTCGGCAAAGACGGTTTGATTCAGCTCGAACAGCTGGCTCCCGAATACGGTATTCAGATCACCGCAAAGGAGGTATTCGCCGCAACAGATACGGACATGACCCCGCAGCTGCTCAAGATCAAGGACAGTGGAGCCCAGGCGGTCATCTGCTGGACCATAGGACCCGCGGGAGCCAGGGTCGCCAGGAACGTCAAGCAGCTCGGCATCTCGTTTCCTCTCATCCAGTGCCACGGGCAGCCAGACCCCAAGTACATCGAGCTTGCCGGGGATGCGGCCGAAGGCAGCATTATGCCTTCCACTAAACTGATGGTCGTGGACCAGCTTCCGGACACCGATCCCCAGAAAGCGGTGATCAAGGAGTTCATCGAACTCTACCAGGCCGCCGGATATGACAAGCAGTATCCCATCAATACTCACTCGGGCTATGCCTGGGACGCCATCTATCTGCTGTCCAATTCCATGCGCCAGGTGGGAACCGACCCGGAAGCCCTGAGAACCGCCATCGAAAACACGAAAGGCTATGTCGGTGTGAGCGGCATCTACAGCCTGACCCCCGAAGACCATAACGGACTCGGCACCGATTCCATGGTCATGGTCAAGGTGGAAAAGGGCAAATGGGTTCTGCTGCATCCCTGATCCGAACGTCCCCTGTACCGATGTCCCGGTTGCCGGATTTCACCCCGCCCCGCATCATCGGGGCGGGGTATTGTGTTCCGCTCGAATTCCCCGGATCCCCTTTTTCCTCTATCGCCTGCAGTTCTCCGCGGATTCGAATTCGGGCACGAACCGCTCAAGGACTTTGAGCACATCGAAAGGCGCAAGACAAAGAAGGACAGCTCCATTACCAGAAGATGACGATTCTTCCTTTCCACCGCATACGTCGTATCATGATCCGCTCCACCAACTGGATCGGCGATGCGGTGATGACCACCCCCGCGATGCAGGCGGTGAAGGCATCCTTCCCGAACGCCGAAACGGTTTTGGTGGCCAATCCCGTAGTTGCCGAACTGTTCCTGTTTCATCCCTGTTGCGATGGCGTAATTGTTTACGACAAGAAAGGCGCTCACCGGGGCCTGACCGGGCTGTACCGCTTCAGCCGGGAACTGCGAAAGGAGCGGTTCGACCTTGCTCTTCTTTTCCAGAACGCGATGGAAGCGGCCGTTCTGGCCTTTCTTGCACGAATACCCGTCCGCGCCGGGTATCGATCGGACGGACGCGGACCTCTCCTCACCCACGGTGTTCCTCTGGACCCTTATCTCCTCCGCCTCCATCACACCCGCTATTACCTCGAGATGCTGTCCCGGCTGGGCATCCGTGGAGGCGACGGCAGGCTTGTGCTTGCCTGCAGCGATGAAGAACTTGCCCGGGCCGACGCATTGCTTGGGCAGGCGAAATGGGCCGCAGTGTGCCCGGGAGCCGCATATGGTTCCGCCAAGAGGTGGCTGCCGGAAAGGTTTGCCGCGGTGGCCGACGACATTGCAAGGGAGTTCTCTCTGAAGATCCTCCTCCTGGGCGGTCCTGCCGAAAAGCCGCTGGGGCACGACATCGCACGGGCCATGAAGGAGC
>JABUEY010000234.1 GCA_013314815.1 Syntrophobacteraceae bacterium | reverse complement strand
GCAGAGTAGGCGGCAAGTGCCACGAGTCGATGGAATTTCCCGATGCGAGCAGGACCGCTCTCTCGATGCAGTTCTCCAACTCGCGCACGTTGCCCGGCCAGTGGTAGGACATGAGCATGTCGATGGCGCTGGTGGTGATCCTCTTGACTTCCTTCCCGAACTCCTGACCGTACTTCAGCACGAAGTAGTCGGCAAGGAGAAGAATATCCGGCCCACGCTCTCTCAGAGGAGGAAGGAAAATGGGAAAAACGTTGAGCCGGTAATACAAGTCCGATCGGAATGTCCCCCTGGCCACTTCGTTTTCGAGATCCTTGTTCGTAGCGGTGACAACCCGCACATCCACCTTGACCATGCGCGACGATCCAAGCGGCTGGAACTCTCTTTCCTGGAGCACACGCAGGAGCTTGGCCTGAGCGATGGGTGAAAGCTCTCCCACTTCATCCAGGAATATGGTCCCTCCCTGTGCCTCCTCGAAACGACCCCGCCTGCGCGTGATCGCACCCGTAAAGGCGCCTTTTTCATGGCCGAACAGTTCGCTTTCAAGGAGCGTATCCGGCATGGCGGCACAGTTGACCTGGACCATCGGGCCCTTGCTCCGCCGGCTGTTGTCGTGGATTGCCTTCGCGACCAATTCCTTGCCGGTCCCGGTTTCCCCCGTGATGAGAACCGTCGTATTGGTATCTGCCACCTGATCGATCAGCCGCAGCACCTCCTGAACGACCTTGGACCTCCCGATAATATTCGTCGTGGGACGCCTCGCCTCGGCGAGCATCCTGCGCAGCCTACGATTCTCCTCCTCGACCGCCCTGAAATGAACCACTTTCCCGAGCAGCTCCGCCACAGCCGCCAGGATCGCCACTTCCTGCTCGATGTCTTCCACCTGCCGCGCCAGCTTGTCCGCCGAAAGCACCCCCACGCATCGCCCCTGGTAGAAGATGGGAACGCAGAGGAACGCCAGTTCCCGGCGATTCAACGACTTGCGGGCTCCCGTACGATCAAGGAAGTGAGTCTCCTTGCCCAGGTCGGCAATGGCCATCGGGCGACCCGTCTGGGCGACCTTTCCGGTGATTCCCTCTCCAGGCTGATAGCAGATCTTCCCCGTCTCCACATCAACGCCCCGCGCCACGTCCAACCACGCTTCGCCCGTCTGCAGATCGAGTACGGAAATCATGCCCCGCTCCATCCCCAGACGCGAACTCAAGACGTCCAGGGTCTGCTGCAGCTGGTCCTTGAGGTCGCCTGAGCGGGAGAGCACCCGGGCTATTTCATGAAGAGCCCTCAATTCAACAAGACTGAAATTGTCCGGCATTTTTCAATCGTCCATTCGATTCTTCAATTTTTGTAGCGCTTCATATATCATTTCTACAAAAATGTCACGAAAATCTTGATCATTTTATCAAAAACACACATCCGGGCAAAGCGGATACCTTATATTATGTCATTGAATTCAATAATAATAACTGGACAGGATTGAGGAGTCCTCCGCCAAGTGCCTGGGATGAGCACACACGGGAGGCGAAGGAAACGATCGAGGCCTGTGATGCGGCACCGCGCATGAAGATCGGGGGGGCAGAATCCCGGAACACGGCAGATTCCGCCGGGGGACATAGACGGTCCTTTCCTGAAGGATCGAGGAAGGCCCCCTCAAACCTGGTGGTTGGGCCGAAGCAGATCGTAGACTGATTTTACCGGATTGAAAGTCTCTCCGGGTACCTCCACGATATAGGTGATCCAGTCGGCCATGGACCCGTTCCACAGACCGGGGAGTTCCAGTGCCTTCAGGTCTCGCCCGTCCTTGGATTTCCTGGAGATGAACACGGCGTCTTTGTCCACATGGCGGCGAAGGTCGAAGGGATTTCCCCTGTAATCCCTCAGGCCGCAGACCAGATCCACGGGATTGAAGTGCGTGGAAGACATCCAGATGCTTCGCTGTTCCTCCGACTCGAAGTCGACCTGGGCCTTTTCCACTATCTGTATGGAATGTTCTCCGTCTCTTCCCTTCACCCAGAACGGGGCTCCCCCGGGTTCCCCCCTGTTTCGGACGACTCCGCATACCCTGATCGGCCGGTCCAGCTTTCCGATGATGAATTCTCTTTTCCTGTCGACAGACCAGCCTTCAAAACCGAAAGGGAACGGAATCATCAGGACTTCCCGGCAATAAGCGGTTCCCCGGTCCACAAGATCGGATCCGGGGTCCCGGGTCAGGTCACGCAGCAGCGCATGCACGCGATCCTGCAGATCAACGAGGCAGCCGCCCAGGATCTTTTTCCACAGGACCACGGGGGCCTTGAGCCGATCGGGAACCAGGTTGTCGATATTCTTGATATAAACCAGGTCTGGATGGAGATCGTTGAGATTTTCGAGAAGCGCTCCATGGCCTCCGGGCCTGAAGTGGATTCGACCGTAGCGGTCCCGGAACAGCCGATTCTTCATGTCGACCGCCACCGTGTTGGTGGAAGTCTTTTGAAAGGAGTATTCTATTTCATAGGAGGTTCGAAAACGCGCCTCGTACAGGCTTCCGACTCTTTCCATGAGTTCCCGGAATCCTTGTTCGTGCTCCGCGGAAACCGTGAAGTGGACTCTGCATCTCCCGCAGCCGTTGTCCATGTACTGAGCGGACTCGGCCAGGTGCTCCTCGAACGCGGTTCGGCATTCGTCCGGATAGCGATGGAACTTGAGAAGCGCCTTGGGCAGCGTACCGTAATTGAGCCCCCGTTTTGTGAGAAGATAATCAAGAATGACTCTGAACTCGCATTGCCGAAGCAGGGCATCGAGTGAAAACCCGTCCGTCATCATCGCCTGTTTAAGGTCATCGAGGAATGGGAACTGCCGCAACCCGCCCAGAAAGCGCAGAAAATCACATGCGACGGCCACGCCCTGTTCAGCCCTGTGATGCAGTTCTTCGACTTCCAAAAAGTGAGGCATATAGTAGATTTGCAGAAGGGACTGAAACATGCGTGTGGCGGCACCTGACGCGGGGACGAATTTCAGGAATCGCCCTTCCCGAGTGGCCTGTTCATGCAGCAGAAGATATCGGTCGGCATCGAGAGACGAT
>JABUEY010000050.1 GCA_013314815.1 Syntrophobacteraceae bacterium | reverse complement strand
AACTCAACCCGGTCGAGCACATATGGGAGAGCATCCGTGAGAACTGGTTCGGAAACGAGGCATTTGAAAGCATGGATGGGGTGGAAGACCAATGGGTCAAAGCTCTCTTTGCTCTCGAAAATGACCCCGCAATGGTGCGGGGCCTGACCGCATTTCCATCGATCGTTAGCATTAATATGAACGCAACTTAGTATTATAGATGAGAAGCACCGGATGGTTGAAAAGCACCGCAGGTTTCGTTCGGCGGATGAACCTGTAACCTCCTGCCGTGCTTTTCTCCGATGCCTGGGTTCCCGGAGAACGGCTAGCTGCACCGGGTTTTTCTCTTGACAACGCAAAGTTTCGATGCGTATACATCCAAATTCACTATTCATTCGGGAGACATCCCGAAGGGGGATCTGCATCGGGTTTTGCCGAGTGCTCCCGGGGTCGGTTCCGGCTCCGGGCATGAGCATGGCGGCGGGTTTTGTCCACCTGGACGCACTGTAAGGAGTCAGGCATGACATTTCAGGAACTTATCCTTGCACTTGACAGGTTCTGGTCAGAACGGGGGTGCCTTGTCCAGCAGCCTTACGACCTGGAGGTGGGGGCGGGTACGTTCAATCCCGCGACGTTTCTTCGAGTTCTCGGTCCCGAACCTTACAGCGTGGCGTATGTCGAACCGTCCAGGAGACCCACGGACGGCCGATACGGAGAGAATCCCAACAGGCTTCAGCATTATTACCAGTACCAGGTGATCATCAAGCCTTCCCCGGAGGATTCCCAGGGAGTCTACCTCGAGAGTCTGAAGAGCTTCGGCATCGATCCGCTGGATCACGATATCCGGTTCGTCGAGGACGACTGGGAGTCTCCCACTCTCGGTGCTTCGGGTCTTGGTTGGGAAGTATGGCTGGACGGAATGGAAATCACCCAGTTCACCTACTTCCAGCAGGTGGGCGGCATTGCGCTGAGCCCTGTCAGCCTGGAACTCACCTACGGCCTCGAACGCATCGCCATGTACCTGCAGGGCGTGAATAGTGTATACGATCTTGTGTGGAGCGGAAACGTGACGTACGGGGACGTTCACCACCGGGGCGAAGTGGAATGGTCCCGGTACAATTTCGAGGAGGCGGACGTGAAGATGCTCCTCGAACTCTTCAATATGTACGAAGCGGAATCGCTGCGCCTGAACAAACTGGGGCTGGTGCTTCCGAGCTACGATTATACCCTCAAGTGCTCCCACGTGTTCAATCTTCTGGATGCCCGCGGCGCCATCAGTGTGACGGAACGGACCAATTACATCGCGCGCGTGCGGGGAATGGCCCGACTGGTTGCGCATGCCTATACGGCTCAGCGCGAAGAAATGGGATTCCCGCTTCTCAACAAATGGAACAAGGGATAACCGGGGGAGGAGACGATGGGGAAGACATTCTACCTGGAAATTGGAAGTGAAGAGATACCTGCGGGCTACATTGTGCCGGCCCTGGAAGCCATGTCCGCCCGGATCTCCCGCTTTTTCGACGAAAATCGAATCTCCCACGGGGAACCATTCGTTACGGGGACTCCCCGGCGCCTTGTACTGAATGTACCCGGCGTGGCCGTTGAACAGGAAGCGCGCACCACCGAGATCATCGGGCCGCCCAGGCAGGTGGCGTACGATGCCCAAGGCCGGCCCACAAAGGCTGCCGAAGGATTTGCCAGGGGGCAGGGGGTGAGTGTC
Source organism: Syntrophobacteraceae bacterium (assembly GCA_013314815.1). Classification (GTDB taxonomy): domain Bacteria; phylum Desulfobacterota; class Syntrophobacteria; order Syntrophobacterales; family Syntrophobacteraceae; genus JABUEY01. The sequence goes on along the minus strand of JABUEY010000050.1, from coordinate 24,101 downwards.
GACGATATCCGGATCAAGTCGACCCCGAAGGGCGACTACCTGTGCATCGTCAGGGAAGAAGCCGGCCTGCCCGTGAAGAACCTTCTCGAGAAGATGCTTCCCGATTTTGTGGCGCACATCCCCTTCCCCAAGTCCATGCGGTGGGGGAGTCTGAGCGTGACGTTCGCCCGGCCCATCCGCTGGATTACGGGTCTTTTCGGAGATGAAGTCGTCGACTTTGTCTACGGGGATATCCGAAGCGGGAGCCAGTCGTTCGGGCATCGTTTCATGAGTCCGCAGGCGCTGCCGGTGACGGATTTCGAGAGCCACGTCGAAAACCTGCGCAAGCATTATGTCATGGTCGATCTTCACGAGCGCAGGGAGTTCATCCGGAAAGAGATCCGGAAAGCCGCCGCCACGGTGGGAGGCAGCATCCTCGAAGATGAAGAACTGCTCGACGAGGTCACGCAGCTGGTGGAATATCCTTTTCCGATCGTCGGGGAATTCGAGGAGAAATACCTCGAACTTCCACCCGAGCTCCTCATCACGGTGATCAAGAAACACCAGCGGTACTTTGCCGTCACGGACGGCACGGACAGGCTCCTGCGGTACTTCGTTACAGTTTCCAACACGATCCCGAGGCACGTGCCCCTGGTTGCGGCGGGGAACGCGCGGGTGGTGCGCGCACGTTTGGAGGACGCCCGGTTTTATTATGAGGAGGACCAGAAGGTCCGCCTCGAAGACCGCGCCGAACAGCTCAAAGGCGTGGTCTTCCATTCGAAGATGGGTACCAGCTGGGAGAAGGTGGAGCGGTTCACCGTCCTGGCGCGCATGCTCGGCGAGCGCCTGGCTCCCGAGTGTCTCGACACCCTGTCGAGGGCGGCCTGTCTGTGCAAGGCCGACCTGGTGTCGGGCATGGTGGGGGAGTTCCCCGAACTGCAGGGCATCATGGGACGGGCATATGCCAGGCTTCAGGGCGAACCCGAACCGGTTGCGGCGGCCATCTACGAACATTATCTTCCCACCCGCGCGGGAGGCCCGATCCCGCAGGGGATCGAGGGGGCCCTGTTGAGCATCGCCGACAAGATGGATACCATTGCGGCGTGCTTCGGAGTCGGATTGATCCCGACGGGGACGGCCGACCCGTTCGCGCTTCGAAGGCAGACCCTGGGGATCATCCGGATCATTCTCGAAAAGCCCTTCCGCCTCTCCCTGACGGAACTGATCGACCGCGCCTTGCCGCTCCTCGAATCGAAGCTTACGGAACCGGCCGAGGCCGTGAGGCGGAACATCCTGGACTTTTTCCAGGGAAGGCTGCACCATCAGATGGTCAGCCAGGAAGGATACAGCCCGGACGTGGTGGATGCGGCGCTGGCGGTGGGTATCGATGACCTGGTGGAAGCGGTGATGCGGGCGAAGGCCCTGTCGGTCTTCAGGTCCAGGCCGGATTTCGACAGCCTGGCATCCGCTTTCAAGCGCGTGGTCAACATTATCAAGGAACCCGAATCCGCGCCCGTCGATCCCGCTCTCCTGGGGAGCCCGGCTGAACAGGCTCTTTTCGCCGCCGTTACGGATACGGAAAGCGTGGTGGAAGGGTGTCTGAGTCGTTCCGATTACGACGCGGCCCTCGAATCCATGTCCCGGCTGAAGGCATTTATCGACGCCTTCTTCGATTCGGTATTGGTCATGGACAGGGACGATTCGGTTCGCCGCAACAGGCTGGCTCTTCTCACGCGCATTCACAACCTTTTTTCCAGGGTTGCGGATTTCAGAAAGATTCAAACGGGCTGATGGTGTAACAGATGCTATGCGGCGATTTCCAGCGCGGTACGATGCAGGCTTCGGCACCGGCTGGTGCGGCTGTCTTTGATCGAATTCTCGCGGTGTCTTCCGTGCCCGGGAAGACAGGTTCGGAGTCGCCGAACAGGCTGTTGGGAACAGGATCGTGATCAGGATCGCGTCGGCGTTGCTCGGGCTGTCCATGGCCGTTCTCCTGGCGGCCTGCATTCCCCAGCCGTCTTCCTCCAAGCTTCATGACGGGCCGCGCAGGACGATAGAAAACAAGGGTTCCGATACGCTGGTGAACCTGGCTCTTGCCTGGGCCGAGATCTACATGGAAAGACATCCCGATGTGCGGATTTCCGTCACGGGGGGTGGATCGGGTACGGGTATCGCGGCCATGATCAACGGGACCGTGAGCATAGCCAACGCATCGCGGGAGATGACACCGGTGGAGATTGCGGCGGCCAGGGCGAATGGAGTCGAACCCGAGGAATACGTGGTTGCACGGGACGCCATCGCGGTTATCGTCAATTCCTCCAACCCCGTGGACGGACTTACCCTGCAGCAGATCTCCGATATCTACACGGGGAAGATCACCAACTGGCGGGAGCTCGGCGGCGAAGACCGGCCCATCGTTCTTCTTTCCCGTGAGTCCAATTCCGGCACCTATATCTACTTTCTCGAACACGTTATCCGGCAGGGAGAGAGCCGCAGAGACCTGCTGTTCTCGCCCGACACCCTTCTCATGCCCTCTTCTGAAGGCATCACCACGGAAGTGAGGCAGAATCCCAATGCCATCGGCTACGACGGACTCGGCTACGTGACCCCGGACCTCAAGGTGATCGCGGTGGCGAAAGATTCCCAAAGCCCCTTCGTTCTGCCCTCGGTTCGGACGGTCAACGACGGCAGCTATCCCGTGGCCCGGCCTCTTTACATGTACACGGCGGGAAAACCCGTCGGCCATGTGGAGCATTTCCTCACCTGGGTGCGCGGTGACGGACAGAGACTGACTTCGCGGCTTGGCTTTGTACCCCTCTCGAATGCATCCGAATCAGGCGAGTCGGAATGATGTCCCAGGCTGAAACCTCGGAAAAACCCCAGTTCATCTGGACGGAATTCGTCATCGAGGCCAGTATTCGAGTGCTCGGGTTTTCGACCATCGGTTTCGTCCTGCTCATCTTCCTTTTTCTGCTCCTCGAAGGTGTGCCGGTTTTCTGGGAAGTCCCCCTGAAGAACCTTTTCGGAACGCGCTGGTATCCCAATTTCGGTTATTTCGGCACGCTGCCGCTCATCTTCGGTTCCGCGTTCGTTACCCTCACCGCTATTATCATTGCTCTGCCCCTGGGAGTGCTCACCGCCGTCTTCATCCGCGAGGTGGCCCCCGAGTGGCTCCGCGAGATTCTGAAACCCATGGTTGAAGTCCTGGCGGGAATTCCCTCCGTTGTACTCGGGTTCTTCGGCATGATTGTCATCGCTCCCCTTGTCCGGGTGATCTTCAATGCCCCGACCGGCCTGACCGTCTTCTCGGGAGCCCTCGTCCTCGCGTACATGTCGCTTCCCACCATCATCAGCGTGGCTGAAGACGCCCTCGACGCCGTGCCCAAAAGCTACAGGGACGCCGCCCTGGCCATGGGCGCGACCCAGTGGCAGACGATCTGGCACGTGGTGGTGCCGGCAGCCCGTTCCGGGATTGCCATGGCGGTGATGCTGGGCATGGGCCGGGCCATCGGCGAAACCATGGCGGTCATGATGGTGACCGGCAATGCTGCCCGCATGCCTTTGGATCTTGGATCCCTCTTCATGCCCGCCCGCACCATGACGGCGACCATTGCCGCCGAAATGGGCGAAGTGGCCCGCGGCGGCATCCACTATCACGCCCTTTTCGGAATCGGCATCATCCTTTTCCTGCTTACCTTTATCATCAATCTCGCAGCGGCTCTGGCCATATTCAGAAAGCAGCGCCGAGGAGGACTCCGATGATAAACCGCATGGGAATGCAAAAGGCCGGCTTCGTTCTGCTGGGAGCCACCACGCTGGTGGTGGTGATCCCCATCCTGCTCGTCATCGGATACATCATTTACGAAGGGATGGAAGCGCTTTCGTGGCAGTTCATCCGGGCCGCGCCCTTTGACGGAATGAAACAGGGGGGAATCTTTCCGGCCATCGTCGGCACCCTGCTGCTCACACTCGGTACGGCCCTGGTGGCGATTCCCATTGGAGTGGGCGGCACCGTCTACCTGGCCGAATACGCCCGGGATACCTGGCTGACCCGGTGCATCCGCCTGGCCATCATCAACCTGGCGGGTATTCCCTCCATCGTCTATGGTCTTTTCGGGCTCGGCATGTTTGTGCTCTTCCTCAAAATGGGCACTTCCATCATGGCGGGAGCCCTCACACTGGCCATCATGACTCTGCCCGTCATCATCAGCACGGCGGAGGAGGCCCTTCGAGCGGTGCCGACGGAATTCCGCACGGTGAGTGCCAGTCTCGGAGGCACCCGCTGGCAGGGAATCCGCTATATCATCCTGCCCCAGGCGCTGCCCGGGATCATTACAGGCATCATCCTCGGACTGCTCCGGGCCGCCGGAGAAACGGCTCCCATCCTCTTCACCGTGGCGGCCTTCTTCCTCCCGCACCTGCCCCAGTCCCCCTTCGACCAGACCATGGCTCTGCCCTACCACCTCTACGTCATCAGCACCCAGGTGCCCGGCATGCCCGACAGCATCAAGTACGGCACGGCACTCGTCCTGCTCGCCCTGGTGCTGTCCATGAACATCGCGGCATCCATCATCAGGAGCTATTTCAGGCGGAGGCGGCAGTGGTAGACGGGAAGATCGTCATTGACGACGTGAGCTACGCCTATGGAGGCGACTGGATCCTCAGGAACGTGACCCTTCATGTCCCCCCCAACGCCGTGACGGTCTTTTTCGGCCCGGCGGGAGGAGGAAAGACCACCCTGCTGCGACTCATCAACCGCCTGAACGATCTCGTGGAAGACACGGAAATGTCCGGCCGAATCCTGCTGGACGGCAAGGACATCTACGATCGACGCGTCAACGTTCCCAACCTTCGAAGGCGCGTAGGCATGGTTTTCGCCCTGCCTCTGCCCATTCCGGGTACCATACGCGAAAACGTCCTCTATGGCCCGAAGCTCGCCGGCATGAACAATCCGGACCAGCTCGGAGACATCCTCGAACGGAGCCTCATGCAGGCCGCCCTGTGGGACGAGGTGAAAGACCGGCTGGACAGCCCCGCCACGGCCCTGTCCGGAGGCCAGCAGCAGAGGCTTTGCATTGCCCGGAGCCTGTCTCTCGAACCCGAGGTGCTGCTGCTCGATGAACCCACGTCCGGGCTCGATCCCATATCCACGCGCAAGGTCGAGGAATCCCTCTACGAACTGAAGCAGAACTACACGATCATTCTTGTTCCCCACAGCGTGCAGCAGGCGGCGCGCGTGGCCGACTACGCAGCTTTCTTCCTTATGGGTGAACTGGTGGAATACCGCCCGGGAGTCGATATCTTCGTTGCACCCAGGGACAAACGCACGGAAGATTACGTCACCGGTAGATTCGGATGAGTGAGCCCATGGAAAAGATCAGGGTGGAAAACCTGAATTTCTACTACGGGGACAAGCCGGCTCTCGAAGGAATCTCGGTCCCCATCCAGGAGCGGCAGATCACCGCCCTCATCGGCCCGTCCGGCTGCGGCAAATCCACTTTCCTGCGCTGCCTCAACCGTATGAACGACACCATCCGGGGCACCCGCGTCGAAGGGCACGTGCTCCTCGACGGCGTGGATATCTACGCGCGCGGAACCAACGTGGTGGATCTCAGAAAGCGGGTGGGCATGGTCTTCCAGCGGCCCAATCCCTTTCCCCAGACCATCCTGGACAACGTGTCCTTCGGTCCGCGCATGTTGGGTCTGGCGAAGAACCGGAAGGATGTCGCCGATATCGTGGAGGAAAGCCTTCGAGGGGCGGCCCTGTGGGATGAAGTGAAGGATATCCTGAAAAAAGACGCCCTGAGCCTTTCCCTCGGCCAGCAGCAGCGCCTGTGCATCGCCCGGGCCATCGCCGTGAAACCCGAAGTCATTCTCATGGATGAACCCTGCTCGGCCCTCGATCCCATCGCCACCCTGCAGATCGAGGAACTCATGCAGTCGCTCCGTAAAGACTACACCATCGTCATCGTCACTCACAACATGCAGCAGGCTGCCCGAGCATCCAACTATACCGGCTTCTTCTGGATGGGAAAGCTGGTCGAATTCGCCCCCACGGAAGCCATCTTCACCCGCCCCAGTCAGCGGCTGACGGAAGAATACGTCACCGGCCGCGCAGGTTGATGACGCCTCCACATAAAAATTTTTGGCCTATGCAGATTATTCTTGCATCCTGGCTGGTACAGATGCTAAGGATGCGAAAAAATGCCTGGGTGTTTCCTGGAAACCGGTGCAACGCCGGTCGAGAAGCACCGGCGGGAGAACCATCCATTCCAGCCTTCGAACTTTTGCAGACAGAGACAGATGGAGCCGTTAAGCTGTTAGTGTCAACCTCCGGGTTGGAGACGGGGGAATACCTCTCCGGTCCGGGATGATGTATCGAGTTCATTAAGCTTTCTAAGCAGCACCCAGCAGCACGCAAGTTACTGGCGGGCACGAAAGGGCAAAACCGTCGAAAGGCGGTGACGCAAAGCCACTGGTCTAAAGCCGAAAGGCCATGACAGCAGGGTTGCCGAATGCAGCGCGATGGAGCGCCTTCGGGAGAGAGATGCCCGGAGGCGTTTTTTTTTACGCCTTCCGTAACATCCGACCGTTTCGTGCCGATATCCCCGTTTACAACCTCGGGAGGGGGAAAGAAGATGAGTTCAAAAAGACTCGCTGTCGTGTTTTCGGTATGGTGCCTTGTGGTGTCCCTTGGTGGTGTGGCTGCCTTCGCCGATGATCTGGGGGAGGTGCAGAAAAGAATCAGGGATAGGAACTTCAAATGGGTTGCGGAACGCCTGCCTAACCCGGAAAAGAGAAAACTCGGTCTGCTCGGGGACGGGTTCACCAGTCCTGTCCCCCTTGCAGCAACGGAAGGTGACACCCTGGCCGGCTTTCTGCCGGCGTCCCTGGACTGGCGGAATATCGGCGCCGACAACCTGCTCGGTGTTGCGCCGGGCAATTACGTGTCCCGTGTGAAGAACCAGGGAAACTGCGGCAGCTGCTGGGCTTTTGCAACAACGGCCGTCGCCGAGTCCACGACACAGATCGCGATGAATGACCCGATCGAGGCGCAGGATCCCGCAGGCGCCTACGATCTGTCCGAGCAGGTCATGCTCACGTGCAGCGGCGCGGGCAGCTGCAACGGCGGCTACATCTCCACTGCGTCGAAGTACATCTCCACCACCGGTCTGCTGCGTGAAAACCCCAGCGGGTGCTACGCTTACAATTACAGCAGCACCACGTGCCCCGACCCGAGTTCATACCCCGTCTGCGATCAGACCAGGTATCGAATCGACAGCTGGACCGGCATATCGGCTGCCGTCGATTCAATGAAGAACGCTCTGAACACCTACGGCCCCCTGGTGACCACCTACGCGGTTTACAATGACTTTTACCGGTACTACAGCGGAGGAATCTACGAGGCGACCTCCTGCGACCAGGCGGTGAACCCGCTCGTGGGCTATCATGCGGTGGCCCTGGTCGGCTATCGCGATGCGGATGCCAACAACCCGGTGGGATATTTTATCGTAAAGAACAGCTGGGGCACGTCGTGGGGCGAGACGGCCGGCGGGGCGGAAAAAGGCTACTTCAGAATCGCCTACTCCCAGGTCGGCAACTGCGTTCGATTCGGCGGATCCACGCTCGCCTATTCCAGGAATGCCTGCAGCGGAGCCGTTTCCGTGTTTTCCCCCGCTGAAGCGGATGCCGTACAGGCGGGAACGCCCCAGGCAGTTACCTGGAGCGCGGCGGGAAGTATCGGCCAGTATGTCAAGATCGATCTTTACCAGGCGGGTAAGCTCCTGCGCACTATCCAGCCGAACGCCCCTGCGGCCGAGGGATCGTACCAGTGGCTGGTGGATTCGGATCTCCAGGGATCGGGCTTCTCGGTGGTGGTAACCAGCACGGCATGCAGTTCCGCCTCTGGATCGAGCGGCAACTTCTATATCAACCCCGCACCTAAATTTTACGCCGCGGGCACGGTGAATTCCGGCCAGTCGGGGGCTCCAGGGGTAACCATCACCTTCAGCAGGGTCTCCGGAACGGGAACGGTTCCGGCTTCGGTATCCACCGATGCCGCGGGCGGTTGGACCCAGACCGGATTCCAGTTCGGGACCGGATACCGTGCGACGCCGTCCAAGCCGAACTGTTCTTTCAGCCCGGCATACCTGGATTTCACCGATACAAACTCCGGTTTGAATTTTGCCATGCTGGAGAGTGGAATCGATGCGGTCACCTCCCCCGGCAGCGGTGTCACCTGGAACATCGGGAAGACCTACACCATCAAATGGACCTATACCGGCGCTCCAGGCCCCTACGTGGCGATTGAACTGGTGAACGCCCTCACCGGTTCTTCTACGGTGATCAATTCCAGGGCCAAGATCGGCAGCGGGGGAGCAGGGTCGTACAACTGGAGGATCGGCAAGCAGCAGGCCACCGGCAACTATCGGATAAGAGTCACCAGCACTGCCAATCGTTCGACGGCGACGAGCTCCGGGTTCAGCATCGGCAAATAGCCCGTCGCGTGCTTGCCTTGTATCCCGTCTTTGCAACTGGATGAAGCAGAGGCGACGGGTGTGCCCGGGCGTATCCTGTGAGAAGTCGTCCAGGCCTTGACGTTCAAACAGGAAAGAGGAGCAGATCCGGGATCTGCTCCTCTCCGGGAGAGTCCAGGGGGCGATCGCTGAGCGATCCACCCCTGCCTGGTTCTTGGATTTATTCGCAACCGCCGTTGGAAACCACTGCGTGGGCAATCAGCCACACACCGCCTGTTCCGTCTGTGTCTGCAAGCGGAACTTCGGTGGAGAAGGTCGCCACGCCACCGACGTCATATCCGCCTTCCGGATAGCCGTACTGTCCCGGTGCGGTGGTGGTGGGTTTGGAGTCGGATGCATAGATATGGACTTCTTCCAGGTAGTAGCCGTCCAACAGCTCGTAAGTTACAGTTGCCACTGAACCGTCCCACTCAACCGTGAGAGTCCCGACCAGGACACCCTTGCCGGTATTGTTCAGTCCAGCTCCCGCCCATATTCTATAATAGGAGGTACCAGGCTCTGTAAGGTTGATAGCCCAGCCCCACTGGTTCTTGGTCAGACCGAGTGTCGGAAGTTTGTCGGGATTGCTCTTCTTATCGGTTGTCCATACATGGGTGCCCTTGGCGTAGGCGGTTTCGGAGAAACAGAAAGGCGGTGGGGGCCCGGTGGTACAGCAGATCGTGTATTCGCCATAGAACCACCAGCGCGGTCCGCTACCCGGTTTGTCCCCGCCGAAAGCGGTCTCATGTTCTCCACCTGTGCCATCCATGTCGACTTCGGCATGGGTCACAACATAAAGCTTTGGAAGCTCAGGGCACGTGACAGGATCGATGGTCACATTGATATCGGAGAACGGAATGGTGAAGGTGTAACTCTGGAGACCTTCGGAAGAGGGATATGGATCCTTGCCCGACTGATATGGAAATTGGCCGGGAACTGGAGTCCCTTGAGGGTTGGCAGGCACGTCTGCCAGGTTGAATCCCACCCACGCGTGAAGAGTACCGAATACCGCGTCGGGATATGCGGACGTGTCAATGGAATAAGTGATATAAATATTCGTTTCATCGTTGGACACCGCTACTGTACCGACCGGGTAATGCTGCCCCGCAGTCAGGTCCCAGACCGTGGGTTCGCATACCTGGGCCGTTCCCTGCCCCGCTCCCGCCAGCAGTAAGAAGAACGCCGACGCGAATACCAGCCATGCCTTGTTCTTGAATGTTTTCATGATAAATCCCTCCTTGGGCTCGATCCTTCGAGCCTGGTCTTATGAGCATTTCCTGGCCCTGGATACGTGCCGTCCTGATCCGCTGATTTCCGCCCGGGTGTAAAGCCGATTCCCAGGCAACTGATTTCTGCACTTACAGTCCTTCTTGATCTTTTGCTCCCTCCAGATATTCAATGACGCTCCAACCCTCCCTTTTCTCTCTTTCATTCCGTTGCCAGGTTTATTTCAGAGATGCATGAAGCATCCGGCACTGAATTTCAGTGTGTGTTCTCAACCGCGGCGGCAGGTCTCGAAGGCTTAATCCACAATCTGATAATGACATTCCTACAATAGCCATTCCAGCTGGCTAAGAAATAGGGCCAGGTTCTCATTCTGCAAAGGCGGTTGGCCTAGGACAAATAAGTAGACGTGGCAGGCGAAAGGAGAAAATATGGGTCAGATCGATGCGGTTTTTCTCCCCGGGCAAACCCGGGCCGGTGCGGCAGGATCCGCGGCTGGAGCGGATAACAGGATATGATGGCAAGGGTGTGGCGGGGCTTTTTCCCGTGCCCGGGAGGGCGATCCGGGTGGTCGGGCAGACAAGGGCAGGTCGGGTGGGAGGAAGTCAAACGGAATACAGCGGAGGATCAGGGGGCCGGCTGGCTGGGTGCTTCCCTGTTGAGTCCCTGCTCGACGGCGAGCAGTGCCAGTTGGATGCGGTCGGAGAGGCCGAGTTTGGCGAAGATCTTTCCGACGTGGTTTCGCACGGTTTTTTCGCTGATGAAAAGAGATTCGGCGATCTTGCCGTTGCTCATTCCCCGGGAGATCATCCGCACGATTTCCAGTTCGCGGGGAGTCAGCATCGAAAAACCGGAGGTCTTCATCTGGCCGGGAGAGCTCAGCTTCTCCAGCAGGCGGACCGTCATGATCCGGTTGATCCATGCCTCACCCATGTAGACCTTGACGATGGCTTTAAGCAGCATTTCCGAAGGCTGACTCTTCAGAACCAGGCCCCTGCAGCCGTGGGAGAAGATTTCCTCGTGAAACACGGAATCGCGGATGCCGGTGAGTGCGATGAGGCGGGAATTGGGGGATGCTGCGATCATTTCGGACAGGCAGCGGCAGTCGCGGTCTCCACAGAAATCCGGGTCGATGAGTACGATGTCCGGCTTCTGGGCTGTTGCCGCCGCGATGGCTTCACCCCTGTTGGATGCCTCGAAAATGACCGCGTTTTTCAAGCAACTGCTCAGCCTTAGTCGTTTGAGTAAGTTTTAATGGACATGATCCTTTTCTCGAAAATGACCGCGTTTTTCAAGCAACTGCTCAGCAGCATAACCAGCGCTTCCCGCACCATCCCGTAGCCGTCCACCACCAGGATGCGCACAGGTTCGTGGAATTCATGAAAGTACCGCTTTTTTCTCAATCGTTGGCTCCTTCCTTTTCAGAACCCGCCAACTCGGCCCGGCCGCCGCCGTCCTCCGGCATCCGGTTGCTCGCGGCGCAGGAACAGGCATCCCCGCAACTCCGGTCCGGCCCGTCAATCAGCACTCAAAAACCCGTTTCCCATCTTGCCCCGGAAGGAATGGATCGAATGTCCGGCTTTCGAATTTCGCGCGGGGGCGTCTGAAGAAGCTGTCTCGATACCCGTTTAAGATATGTGTCTAACAATAATGCATTATCGGCTCAGTTTCAAGGTTCTGAACTGACTTGGGAGACGACCGGGTTTGCCGTAATTCCAGGCGGCCCGGGAGCGGGCAGCCGGCCGGGCGGCATCGACTGGATGGAAAGCCCTGGACCCCGGAGCGTTACTTGAAACTGACGCGGTCCTGGATGATCCAGTCGTCCACGTCGATGTACCTGAACGAACCGTTTTCCCCGGGCAGGATCACTCGAGCGATGCCCGCATTGATGATTACCCGCTTGCACATCATGCAGGGTTCGGGCTGGATCACGGGTTCGCCGGTTTCGGCGTCCACGCCGGCAAGGTAGAGGTCGGATCCCACCATGTCCAGCCTGGATGCATGGATGACGGCGTTCATTTCCGCGTGCACCGAGCGGCACAGTTCATAATTCTGCCCGGCGGGGATGCTCATCTGCTTCCTCGGGCAGAAGCCCAGTTCCATGCAGTTGGGAGTCTTTCGCGGTGCGCCGTTGTAACCCGTGCTGATGATCTGGTCGTTCTTGACGATCACCGCGCCGAATTTACGCCGGAGGCACGTGCTTCTCCTGGATACGGAGAGGGCGATATCGATGTAGTATTCGCTTTTTCCCGGTCTGGTCATCCTGTTTCTCCGTTTGTAAGCCCGCAGGCGGATGTCACGCCCGCGATACGTCATGTTCGGTGCCGGCTGTCATGGCCGCAGCCTGCAAAGCTCCTTCCCGGCACGAAGAAGGCAGCGTACCGCGAGGTTTGCCGAACCCGGCGCCGTTCCGGGGAAGGCAGCATCGAGGGGGACATGGAATCCCGCGCCGTCAGGCCGTCACCTCCGTATGCACAATACCGTCACTCGGAAGATATCTTCATCTTGAATTTTACTATCATATACCCGGCGGTAGGGAGGCCAAAAAAATGCTCATTCTTGATCATGTCGCATCGAAAAAAGGCAGGAAGATAATTATCCTGTATAAGGGTCAATCTCTTTTGATTCGCTGCGGAGGGGTCCCGGTGCCTGAGCATAAGCGGCTGGAGCCCGACGGCGATGCGGCCTTTTGTGGAAAACCGCTCTCCTGGATGTCGAGCAGCGGCTCCCGATCGACCGGAAACCCCAGGTTCTGCTTGTCAGGATACGCGTACCCGGACAGTTGTCGCACAAAAATGGAATGCACTCGCAGCAACGGCATACATACAACAGCGTTGTCCTGCCGTCGATCCCTTGTGTGAAAAGCACCGGAGGTGCTCGTTCATGAACCGAAGATCCCGGCTTCCACCTGCTTCTTTTCCCCGATCCGGCTTGGTTCTTCGGTTCTTTTATTCCTCGGGCCGTGCCCTGTCGTGGGGCGCTTTGCCGGGATGGACAAAAATGGAGGCGACAGAAGGCGGAACGCAACTGTTTATGGGAAGGGAGAAAGCCATGAGTGACCTGGTGGTGAGTCTTTTCGGAGATGAATACAGAGCCGAGGAAGTGCGCCTGGATCTCTTGAAGAAGGAGGCGGAGCACCTCGTTGACATCGAAGATGCCGTGGTTCTGGTGAGAACGCACAGGGGAAAAGTAAAACTGCACCACGTCTCCCACATGACCGTCGAAGGGGCCCTGGGAGGCGGTTTCGTGGGAACCCTCATGGGCGTCATACTCCTCAACCCCATATTCGCCCTGTTCGGCCTGGCCGCGGGCACGGTGGTAGGGGCGATCACCGGATCCCTTTCCCATGTCGGCATCGACGAAGACTTCATGAAGGAGCTTGCCGAACACCTCGGGCCCGGTACATCGGCCCTTTGCATCCTCGTAAGACAGGACCTGGAAAGGGTGCTCAACGACATCAATCTGTTCGGTGGAAAGGTGCTCCATGCCCCCATTCGGCACGAAGACGAATCGAAGCTGAGGGAAGTCCTGGAAGCCGTCCGAGCGGCCTCGGGCACCTGATTCCTCCTCACAGTGCCAGGCGGGGATCCGAACCGGCGTGACGGACCGACGGCTGCCTCCTTCTCCCCGCCTCAGATCGAGCAGAAAAGACCGTTTGCCCGAAGACCTGTTGCGAGGGCCGCGCACATTGTTGACGGCGTGCGGATTGATGCTTAACAGAAGTGATGAAACGCACAAGCTCGGAACAGCACATCACGTGGGCAGCCGCATCATCTATCCTCGTCGTTCAACCTCGATTCAATTCAAAGAATCCCGCTCGTGCGGAAGAATTCCTCCGGATCTCCTGCCCCTCGGCCGGGATAGCCCACGCCGGCGGGCAGAGTCGATTCGCCCGCGGTGATTCATCCTTACAGTGGACGCTTTGGCTATGTGGCGTGGAGGTCATCTTCCTTTCGAGTCCGCGTGTTCGGGAAAAGATTGGATTGGATAGAAACGGGAAAGGATGCCTGCAGCGAAAACCAGTTGAATTTCCCGGAATAAGTTCGAACAGGTGATTTCCTGGAAGACCGTGGAGGAGTCGTTCGGCCGGGTCCTTGGGTGGACCGGCGTTCATTTCAATCATCGGTGTCCGGAGTGTTCTGACGTTCCCGGCGCCGGACCATTTCTGAAAGGAGGGTGTCATGTTCAAGAAGATCGTGGTTCCACTGGATGGTTCTGAAATGGCCATGAAGATCCTGCCGCAGGTCGAGGAACTGGCAAAGTGCCTGCAGTCTGAGCTGGTGCTTCTGCACGTCTGCTACATTCCTCCGGTGACCGAGGCGGCGGTAATGCCTTCCGAGGTCCAGAAGGAAGCGGAGTCCAAGGAACTGAGGGAATGTTCCGTCTTTCTGGGGGAGGTGGCCAAAGATCTGCAGGGCAAGGGATTGAGTGTAAAGACGGAATGCGTTCAGGGTGTTCCAGCCCGCGAGATCATCGCGTACGCCGAAACGCGCAAGATGGATCTTATCGCCATGGCCACCCACGGGAAGGGTGAAGTGGCCTGGATCCTGGGAAGCACGGCGGAAAAGGTGGTCACCCACGCCACCGTTCCCGTTCTGCTCTTCAGGGTCATGGAAATCAAACCGCCCCTCTTTAAGGACATCGGCATGCCTTAACGAAAATTCCACCCGGCCGGGGCCCGGCATACCCGTCCATATCGTGGTTCTGCCGGCCCCTGAATCGGTTCCCGTTCCTGTCATTCCTTCACGGCACCCGTGCCGAGCGGGACATCTTCCGCTCCGCCCTATCCTTGGACAACCCCCCGAGGTGTAAACAGCAACAGGAGGCAGCCATGCAGCAGGACGATTACAGGAAAGCGGCGGACTATATCTATGGAGAGCTTCGGATGAAAACCTTGCCCGTAGGGGTGAAATTTCTCACTGACCCGGCACGGATGCCCGAAAAAACACGGCGGCCCTCGGTGACCTTCGGCAAGAAGGTCACCATCTGCCAGGGGGTCACCATGGCCCGCAACTATGGCTGGACGGTGGGGCTCACCCGGGAAGACCTCATCTGCGTGCCGGCCATGATTGTCTTCGGATTCAGCGACTCCCAGGATCCGCCTGCCTCCCTGGTGGAACTCTTCTGCAGAATCGATTTTTCCCGAACCGACGAACTCGCCCGCCTCGAAGTGGAATCCATGAACCGGTTCGACAACGGGGAGATTTCCGCCATCGTCATGGCCCCCCTGGGCAAGGGGCTGTTTGACCCGGACACCATCCTCTTTTTCGGGAATCCGGCCCAGATGATGCGTTTCGCTCAGGGCTGGTCGTACGTATCCGGGGAGCGCGTGCGGGGTCTTTACGGCGGCAAGGTGGAATGCGATGAATACCTTATTGCGCCTTTCCGCGAAGGCAAACCCCGCATGGCCATCCCGGGCAACGGTGACCGCATCTTCTCGATGACCCAGGACGACGAAATGGTGTTCGCACTCCCCGGCGGGCGCCTGGCCGACCTGGTGCAGGGTCTCGAATCCGCCGGCAGGGCCGTGGGGGCCCGCTACCCCGTGACTCCCTACCAGAACTTCCAGCCTGAATTTCCCAAAGCGCACAAGGAAATGGGGAAGCAGGTGGGAGTGATGTAGGCGGGGAGACCTTCCTTTTTTTTCGAACCCCTGCAGCCTTCTTTCACAAAGCATCTCTTATTTGAGCTTTCTGTTCGAAGGTTATCCCGAAGAAATGATGCCATAGGGTTCGTGGCAAACAGGACCGAGATCAGCGGGCACAAACGACTGTCGGCCGGACCACGAACACAGGACTTTACGAACCAGAAGTGTCGGCAGTCGATTTCACGCATTCAACCGGTTGGAAGGGGTCGTCATGGGAGGACACGTGTTTGTTGTGCGGGGAGATCTCACAAAGCTTTACTGTGATGCCTGGCTTATGCCCACCGACAACATGCTGAGTATCAAGACGCACTGGTATAAGGACATTCCGGGTGTGGGCAGGGAATGGAAGCCGGGCCCCGCCCGGGGCGACTGGAAGAGGTTCGAATCACGGGTCATGGAGGTGGCGGACTGGCCCGCGGGGGAGCCGAGACCCTGGCTGGTGGATGTGGGAGGAACATGGAGATCGGAAGTAGACTGGTACATGAAGGGGGTGAGGGAATTTTTTGAGAAGGCGGCACCCGCCGTGAGATCGGGGATGCGCCACACGGGAAGTCGTTTGAAGCCTCTTCTGGCGCTGCCCCTGGTGGGTACGGGAGGCGGGGGAGGAAAAAAGAAAGCGGGGTATATCCTCAATGATCTCCTTCGCGAGCTCTACGAAGCGGCTTGCAGGTTTGACGTGGATATCGCACTTACGGTGAAGAAAGGGCAGGATTATGCCGCGGCCATTAACGCCCGGAACAGTCTTGGAGAAAAAGGGGTCGGCATATGGCCCGACGAGCTGACCCGGGAATTCCAGGCCAGGGCCGGCGAGCTTTCGGAACGGGCGAAGCGGGCAGAACTGGTGCTGTTCCTGGGAGCCGGTGTCAGTGCGGGAGCCGGCCTGCCTCGATGGAAAGGACTGCTCGATGTGCTGGCGAAGGAAGCGGCGGTGTTCCAGGACATGCGCATCGAGGAGGAACGGATCCTCAAGGGCTTCAACGCACTCAATCCCCTGGACCGGGCTCGTATCATCTCGGATCACCTGGCGGAAAAAGACAAGGACAGCAAGAAGTCCATCGGCCGCAAGGTCGCCGAACTCATCGGCAGGCACCGTTGCTACTGCCTGAGCCATGCGCTCCTGGCCGTGCTCCCCGTGGCGGAAGTGGTGACGACCAATTATGATGCTCTTTTCGAGCTGGCGTCACAGTATGCCCGGGATACCGCCCCCCGGGTTCTCCCCTACCAGCCTTCGAAACCGGGTTCCGACCGCTGGATATTGAAGCTTCACGGGTGCGTCAAGGAGCCCCAGGATATCGTGCTCACCCGTGCGGACTACCTGCGCTACGACGAACGCCGGGCGGCCCTAAAGGGCATCGTCCAGGCCATGCTCATCACCCGCCACATGCTGTTCGTGGGATTTTCCCTCACGGACGACAATTTCCACAGGATCATCGAAGAGGTCCGGAAGGCCGTGAAAGGAGATATTTCGGGCCGGAGGCGAAAGCGCGGCCAGTCCAATCCTTTCGGTACCGCTCTCACGCCCGAAACCAACCCCTTCATCCAGAAGCTCTGGAAAGGGGATGTGAACTGGATCGACTTTCAGCAGCCTTCGAGTCGCGAGGCGTCATGGCGTGTACAGGAAATCTTCCTGGACTACCTGGCTTCCATCTCCACGTCTCTCACTGCCCACCTCTTCGACCGCGCCTACGATGGAGTCCTGACTCCAAGCGAATTCGCCCTGCGGTCGGCTCTCGAAAACATGGTTGCCTCTGTCGGCCATGACGTGAAAAAGCTGCCTGCCTGGGAAGACGTGGAAAGGCTGATCGCCAGGTTCGGAGGGCAGCAGCCCGCCCGCAGGAAAGAACCGTCCCGGCGCCGCGTAAACCATGTGCTCACGGAGAAATGAGGTCCTTCCGGCAAGCGAGTACCTCCGGTGTTATACGAAGCGATGATCGGTTCGCCTATTCTTCATGATAGGGCTCCCGCAGCCTCAATTCCGGCCATTTCTCCCTGAATCCCAACGCCATGGCATGTGCCGCCATCTGAACCAGGTCCTTGTTGTCGAAAGTGTATCTTTCGGCTGCCAGAGCGTCCCGATAGGCCTGAATGCGCGTGAAATCCCCCGAAACGGCGGCAGCCAGCTGAGCTCCATAAGACACGTATATCTCGGGAACGCAGCTCGATGGCAGGATGCCCCAGGCGACCTTGTCACGCAGGTGGACCAGTGCGGCAACGGCGGCGACTACCAGCGGGTCACGCTCGATCCCTTTGAAGTTCCTGGCCAGGAGCTCACCGTCGTCGCCGTTTAGCCGTGCCTGTACACTTTCGAGCAGGGTCTCGCGGGTGGCTCCGAAGCGCTGAAGGTGTATGACGGTCGAGCGCTGCCTTTCCGGAGTGAGCCCGTTCTGCAGTCCGAGGGTTTCGCGGACGGCGTCGTGCACCGTTTTGCCGATGAGTTCCCCGAGAACGCAATGCTTTCCGGCTCCGGTGAGGGGTATTCCGGTGCCGAGGCGCGAGGCGACTCCTATCTGATCGGTTCCGGTGCCCGTCGCCAGGCCGTCCGAATAGCGGGAGTTGACGGCGAGTTCCTGGAGTGCGGCTGTCTTGGCTTCCGTCGCGGTCATGACCGCACGGACCATGGCGCCCGGGGTCAGCTCCCGGTTGATAAAAAGGAGCGTATTGATGGTTCCGTGCTCGATGGACTCGTGCACCGTGATACGCTCGAAGATCCCCTCCTCCTCGTACACGCAGGCCGGGTCTCCAGCTCGCCCCGCATTGGCTTCAACACCCCCGGTGCATACCGCTATCACTTCGAGGCCACGGTACGAAGCATGCCGTATGTCGGCGTACCTCATGTTTGCCGCCGTCCCGAGCGTGGCGCATCTTTCGTGGGGCAGACCGTGCCGGCAGGCGACCAGTTCACGGTACGCATCGGGGCGGCGCGACAGCATGCGATGGTCGAGGCGGGTATGCCCCACCGGTTCACACGACTGGTGATTGTAGAGACAGGCCAGGTCGTCCGTGATTCCCCCCGCCGAACTGCAGGTTGAAATGACCCGGTGAGGCGCCAGGAATCTGGCATAGACGATCTTTTCCTCACGATGAATTTCCACGCCCTCATAGAACGAACCGAGCAGCATGACTCCCTCTCTTTCCGAAATAAACGCATTCTTCCACTTCCACGGCAGGCGGAAACCCGTCCATCACCTGCCGATACGGGCACCCATCTCGAATCAGTAGTCCTCGGAATCCTTCAACTGAAAAAGGATCGGCAGATGCGCCCTGCAAAGCACCGGTCTTCCGTTTCGCCTGGCCGGGTGAAAGGTCGAATTCCTGACGGCCCGCAAGGCCTCTTCGTCGAATCCCGACCCGGCCCGCTTGATCACTTCCACGTCGACGAGGCGGCCGTGTTCGTCGATGGTCACCTGGAGCAGCACGGTTCCCTCCTTGCCGAATTCCCTGGCGAGCCGGGGGTACCTCGGCAGGACCTTGGAGGCAAACCGCGGGCCGTTGGCGGAACCGAAGGGTGCTTGATAGGGCCCGTGCCCTCCACTTCCTGAGCCGGCCGCCGATCCCGCTCCCTGGCCTTCTCCGGAATGGCTTTTCCCGGGCCCGCCGGGGTCTTTTCTTTCGATCCCCGGGCTATCCGTGGAAAGAGTGTCGCCGGGGGTATCCGCGGTCTCTTTCTCGGGCTGTGGAGTCGCAGTTCGAGGCGGCTCGGCCCTGGCCATGGTCTGTCGTTTCCTCTGAGTTCCGGCTGGAAGCTTCGAATTCGGTTTCGTCTTCTCCACGGGCTTTTCGATCTTTGCCGAGACCGGAAGCGGGGGCCCGGATTCCCGCGACTCCATGGTCAACCGTGGAGTGTCTGCGTCTTCCGTTTCTGCTTCCTCCTCTTCGGATCCAGCGGAATTTAGCGGCTCACCCGGTATCCCCGCGGCCACGGTTTTGCGGCTTCCCCTTCTCATGGCTCCGGCAGCCCCTTCCCCGCCGCCCGCTTCCTCCAGGGAGAGCAGGCTTACCGTGCACAGCGGCGGATCTGCCTGCACCGGATGCATCGGCCTTGTAAGTCCCAGTGCAGGCAGCAGAATCAGCAGGTGGATCAGAAAGGACAAGAGCAGGCCTTTCAGAATTCCGTCCTCAAACATCCCGCTCGACCTGTAATCGCGCGTTTCCATCGTTTCGATCCTCGAAACCCCGCATCGATTGTTCTCCTCCCCGAACCACCAGACAGGGGAAGAAAGACTTATCCCGTCCGAGCGGTATTTCCATCCATTCGTCCGCACATGTTTCGACCTTCCCTGGAGATGCCCGAAAGGCCGGATGCCGCCGCACCCTGCCTGGTTTGAAGCGCCAGGTCGGTTTTGAGCCTGTTGAGGAAATCGGAGGAAAACTGGAGCATATCGTCTGCGATCACCTGGATCTTGTTGGAGAAATGGTTGTAGGCCATCACGGCGGGAATGGCGGCTGCAAGCCCCATGGCCGTAGCCACGAGGGCTTCCGAGATGCCGGGGGCCACCACTGCCAGGCTGGCGGAACCTTTCAGGCCAATGTCCTGGAAGCTGGTCATGATGCCCCATACGGTCCCGAAAAGCCCGATAAAGGGAGCCATGCTGCCCGTGGTGGCCAGGAAGGGCAGCATCCGCTGCAGCCGCTTTCTTTTCGAGATGATGCCTCCCTGGATGGCGCGATCCACGTTCTCGAGAATCAGATCCCCGTGCTCCCCGGGATGCTTCATGCCCGCGGCCTCGATCAATCGGCCGGTACGGTCCAGTTCCGCCAGGCCGACTCGGAAGATATGCGCCAGGTGCCCTTCCCGGAGGCGTTCACCATCATGGCGGAGAGCCCCCAGGCTCGTGGAATTCATGAAAAGATCCGCGAAAATCTCCGATTCCCGGTTGACCTTTCGCAGCTGCCAGGTTTTGGAGAGCATGATCGCCCAGCAGATCAGGGACAGGACGAGCAGGCCCGCCATGATGCCCTGGACCACCGGTCCGGCATGGAGCAGCATGTTCAGAACGCTCAATCCCTGTTCATGGGTATGAACCCCGACAGCCTCTGCAGATTCCTCGGCCATTGCCGCAATTGTGGTCGCAGTCACCGCCTTGCCTCCTCCTAAAGAGATTTCTCACACCTTCCACGACCGGGACGGCTCTCGAAAAGACTTGATGTCCTCCACCACGTCCTGGAGCGGTTGACGACGTACCCTGTGAGCCAGCACCAGCTGCGCGGCTTCCTCAACATCTTCCGCGGAAGCTGTCCTGCGGCCGTGAAAGGCGGCGAGGGTTTTCGCCGTCTTCATCATGATGATATCGCCTCGATGTCCGTCGACCCCTACATCGACGCAATAACGCGCGATTTCGAGGAGCAGATCCCGCTGAATGGTGACTTCGGGATAGAGAGCCATCGCGTGTTCCATTCTCCGGGCAAGCCGTTCCGATTCCTCCAGCCATCGCAAGACAAAAGCATCGGGATTTTCGTCGAAGGCCACTCGGCGCTCCATGACTTCCACGCGTTCTTCCAGGTCTGCGGCCCCATGGATGTTCACGCAGAGCCCGAATCGATCCAGCAGTTGAGGGCGCAGCTCGCCCTCCTCGGGATTCATGGTGCCTACGAGGGTAAATCGAGCCGGGTGTGTGCACGAAACCCCCTCGCGTTCCACTGTGTTCACACCCATGGCTGCTGAATCCAGGAGCACGTCCACGACGTGGTCGTCGAGAAGGTTCACTTCATCCACGTAGAGAATGCCCCGGTGGGCTGCGGCCAGGAGGCCGGGTTCGAAGTGTTTTTCCCCTTCCCGGAGGGCATATTCCAGGTCGAGAGTTCCCACGACACGGTCTTCGGTGGCTCCGACGGGCAGTTCCACCACGGACACCCGGCGGCGGATGACTTCGGGAGCTTCACCCCGTTCCAGGCGCTCGCGGCAGGCATGCCGGGAACATCCATCACAGGCCTCCCCGGCTTCGTCGGGTGCAAGCTGAAAAGGACAATCCCGCACTACGTCGATGGACGGAAGGATTTCCGCCAGTCCGCGAACCGCAGTGGACTTTGCGGTGCCTTTCTCGCCGCGTATGAGAATACCCGACAGGGTCGGGTTGATAAGAGTGAGAACGAGTCCCGTTTTCAATTGTTCCTGGCCCACAATGGCCACGAAGGGATACTTCGCCTGATTTCTATTCATCTGGATTCCTTGTCGGTTCGAACGGGTCCATGCGAATCCGTTGGCGCGTTCATTCAAACATCACATAAAGGCCCTTCCGTCGCGGCGATGGAAAAACGCCGCCTCGAAGGCTGCTTACGCGTGCTGACGGTGGATGAAGCCGGACACCACCTTCACCAGGTCGGATGCCCGCAGTCCGTCGATGCGGAAATAATCGCCTCTCAGAGCGGAGGCCAGGCGATTGGCCAGTTCGAAGCGCACGATTCCGGGTTCTTCGGTGTCCACCACGATCCAGTGGATGCGCCGGTCTTCTCCAACGCGGGTTGCCAGCTGCAGGGTTTCTGTTGTGGGGGAACCCGCACCCAGGGAGACGTTGGACTTTCCGTCGGTGATGATAATCCCGAGGGGGCGCAGGTTGGGATCGCGAATGAGTCGGCGATGAAGGAGTCGGTACGCTTCGGTAAGGCCGGCCGAGAGAGGCGTGCGACCCCCCACGGGAAGGTCCGCGAGGAGCCGGGCCGCCAGTTCGATCGAGGCGGTGGGCGGGAGGATCGTTTCCGCCCCCCGGCGCCGGAAGGCGATCATGGCCACCCGGTCGCGCTTCTGATAAGCATCGAGAAGAAGGGAGAGGATAGCGCCCTTGGATGCAGCCATCCGGCCCCAGGCTCCCATCGACCCGCTGGCGTCCACCACAAAAAGAATCAAACAACCCACACGTTTTTCCCTCACCTTCTCGCGCCAGTCCTCGTGACGGATAACGACCGCGTTGGAACCCGGATCGCCCCGGCGCCGTTTCAGCTGGTGAGGAGCCGCGGCGCGCAGCGTCGCGTCCAGGGCCGGGTCTCGTCCGTCGCCTCCCATGCGGCTCCGCACATATCGACCCTGCCTCTGATTCGTGTGCGTGCGGGAACGTCGTCCCGAACCTCGCCGGACCAGGCGGTCGTCCGGCGGTTCGAGTTTCCTGACCGAAAAGGCCGCCCCCGTATCGAAGCGCCGGTCGGGGGATTCGCCGGGCGAGGGAGCTTCCGGCGCACCGCTTCCTTCCTGCAGGTCTTTAACGGGTGGGGCAGCGGCCCGGTCGTCCTCGCGTGGAGGTTCCGCGGGCCGCTGTTGTGGATTGGATTCGCCTGCGCTGTTTTCCTTCGGTTCGGCGTTGTCCGCTCCGGGGGGTTGAGGGCGAGGCGGCGGAGGGGTGGGAACCGCATCCCGGCTTCGGTGGTTCAACGCCATTTCGGCAACTTCGAGAACGTCGTCGATCGAGGTTTCGGTCCGCCCGTTCCAGGCACTCAGCGCTCGAGCGGACCGTTCGATGACGAGATCGGCCCGATGCCCGGCCACGTTGCGGCTTCGGGCGAGTTCACCGATGTATCTGCGAACGGATGGAATCAAGCGCACGGACGGGAGAAGATTCCTGGCCTGAAGAAGACGGGCTGCCCGTTCGGCTTCCTCCCCGGCGAATCGGCGGCGGAATTCCTCGGGATCGAGTTCGAATCTCTCCCGTCGTTCGATGAGTTCGACCCTCAGGGCCGCATCCCGTTCCGAAGTCACATCCACGCACAGGCCGAAACGGTCGAGCAGCTGGGGGCGCAAGGAACCTTCCTCGGGGTTCATGGTACCCACCAGGGCAAACCGGCTGGCATGCCGGAACGTCATGCCTTCCCGCTCCACAAGGTTTTCTCCGGAGGCTGCCGCGTCCAGGATGACGTCCACCAGGTGGTCGTCCAGGAGGTTCACTTCATCTATGTACAGAATGCCGCGGTGAACCCGTGCAAGGAGGCCCGGCTGGAAAACGCAGCGCCCGCCGCGGATCGAGGCGCTGAAATCGAGCCCCCCCGACACCATGTCCTCGGTGGCATTGAGGGGCAGGGTCACCAACGGCACACGACGGGAACGGATTTTGACTCCGGTCTTTTTCCCTTTATCTTCCAGGCAGTCCGGGCACCATTCTTCCGGGTGCCCGGGATCGCAGGCAAACGCACAGCCTTCGCGGACGCATTGGTGCGGCAGAAGTGCGGCAAGCCCTCGAACCGCGGTGGACTTGGCCGTTCCTTTTTCACCCCGGATCAGAACGCCCCCGATGCGAGGTTCGATGGAATTGAGAACCAGGGCCAGCTTCATGCGTTCCTGTCCCACAATGGCCGAAAAGGGATATACCCTGCTGCCGTGCAACCTGCCTTCAGCCGGCTCCGGGCGAACTGCCGTACTCATGCGGGCGCTCCTTCCACGGCCTCTTCGATGTCGCCTTCTATCTCGAGGTAGGCGTCACGCAGCCGTTGGCGCATGTCGTCGTCGGGGTTCCACATGCCCCGCTCGATGATCTCCAGGAGTTTGTCCAGGATATTCTGTAGGGCATAGGGGTTTACTTCCTTCAGCCATTTCTGCATTTCAGGGTCGAGGGCATACCGGCTGGCCACCCGTTCATACATCCAGTCTTCCATAACGTCGGCGGTGGCGTCCCAGCCGATCACGATGTCCATGACCTTGGAGATGTCTCCGGCGCCCTTGTAGCCGCGCCGTTTCATCCCTTCGAGCCACTTGGGATTGAGCAGGCGCGAGCGCAGCACATGCCTGGTTTCCTCGTGAGTGGTGCGCACCAGCA
>JABUEY010000049.1 GCA_013314815.1 Syntrophobacteraceae bacterium | reverse complement strand
TCTTGCAGACTTCTCCTCGCCTGCCGGTGGTTGGATTTGGCAATCAACCAACTCGCCCTTGGGCATCTGGTGGATAGCCGTCGCGCCAACTCGAATGTTATAAATCGATACGACACGGTCTCCTTCACGGGAATGACGTTGTGATGTTAACGGGAATGACGTTGTGGTGCCCAATGATGCTGTAATGCCATCGGTCCTTTGCGTGAAAAGCAACGGAGGTACTCGTTTGTGAGAAAAAGACCTCAACTGTTTTGGCCCGTTTTTTTTGAGAGATCAGCTGATTGAAAGGTTATGTACGTGGTCTGGCGTTATCCTCCTGGTTTGGGTTTGTCCATCCAACCGGAGTTTAATCCTGGCTCGACCTGTTTTCATAGCGGGTTGTGAAGCCCAAGGCTCATGGAAGTATGCCGGATGAACCGGAAATCATGCCTCGTCCACCCTCTTCAGAACGCGATAGTCACCTTCCGTATAAATGGTGTATCTTCTGTCTTTGAATTCAAATTCATTCTGATACGCATAGGGCAGATTGAAATCCTGTGCAGCTGACATGGTTTCCAGCAGAAATGCAAGAACCTCGGCGTACTCCGGAAGCGACTGCAGAAGATCCCTCGATTCGATCCGGATCTCCTTCACGTTAAACAGGCTCTTGAGACCTTCCGTAACAAAGTGGCCGTCAGGGCTGTCCAGAACCAGGTTGATGATCTGATCGGGTTTTCTGCTGTTCTGTATCTTCAACAAAACGTCGGTGCTGCCTTCCATGCGGGTAATGTTCATTGTGTTTCCTTGGCGTGAGTATGCCTCTTCCTGGTAGCGCTCTTTTCTTCCTGGAGGCACGACGAACGGAAGCAGCATTCCAGTTGGTCGCAGTAGCCCGTCGCTGTTCCGTAGCAGTCGAAATTGTGTTCTTTGCGCTGGATCTCCCTGATCAACTCCGTTTTGGTTTTCCCAAAGGAATTGACACCACGTTCCTTGGCCATTGCTCGAACATCCTGCATCTTCATTTACGCCTGCTCCTTCGGTCTGCATGAATTCAACGGATTGAATACTGCAACACCTTTGCCCACAATGATCCAAAGCCTCCCAATGGTCTTCTCCCCGTATTATAAGGACTGACCCAGGCATTTTCATCACCCGCGTTCAAATCTTATGATTGCGTTCAATGAAGGCTTTTCACTGCCCGGTAAAACCCTGAGGGATATTGCTCCCGTCACGTCGCGAATCGACAGCAAGGGAATTCCGTTCCGGCTGGCATGAATGGTTCCGGAGCGAATTCGAAGGCGAAGGTTGGACTCATCAGGTCTGTGTGAGGGAGTGGATTCGAAAGCGGGTGAGTCCAGCGAAAGCCCGGAACCCGGCAGGCTCCAGTTTCCGGAGGCATCCCTTTCCAGCGACAGTACGGGCTCTTCAAGATAGATCTCCTTCGCCTGTACATAGGGAGGCGCCCCTGAAATGCCCAAAGTCACCCTTACATTCTCACACCGGAGGATGTCATGCCCTCCCGACCGGACCAGCAATCCGGACAGGTGGATCCCCGTAAACGGCCTCCAACTGCAGAACCCCACCTTGAATTCAAGGCCGGTGGAGTCCTGCACCCTGGAGACAACATGGTCGACAAAACGTTCCTGCACTGCAGGCAAGTGAAAAGCGAAGACAAGCAACAGCGGCAGGATAAACAGGAAGACTGCCGCACCCAGTGCGATCCGGAACAGCAGTGAATTTCTCTCGCCCATGTATTCAACCATTGCAGTCCCCGCACCGCATCGTTTTCCGCCTGTGTCGCATGCTTTTTTGAGCTGCATTATGAGAAAGTCCGATCGACAAATCAACACTCAATGACCGCAGACTAGGATAAGAGCAGTATTATGAGTGGGACAGGTGTCAGCGAATGAGGCGTCTTCGCCGGTCAGCCATGGTGATTCCCGGGCACTGAGCATGCATGCACTCTCATTGCCTCTAATCAAAGAATGTCTTAGTTTTAATAAAGTAAAGCAGATTTGAATGGTAATCCATAAATTCGAAGGGGTGCGGGTGTTGCGCGTTGGATGGTGGGAGGGGATGTTGAGCAATGGGAAGAAGGGAACAGTAAAATGGAAGTTAGAAAGATACTCTGGCCGACTGATTTCTCCAGGGCCGCGTCCACGGCCGAGCCTTATGTGATCTCCTTGAGCAGGAAGTACCACGCGGACGTCCACCTCCTCCATGTTGCCGAAGATCTGAGCCGGTTTGAACATTATTGGGGAGGCGGACTGGATGCCAGGCACATCGAACAGATCCAGGAGTTTGGCATGAAAGTGTCCAGGCAGCGCCTGGAAGAGATGTGTGAAAAAAGACTGACGGGATGTCCCCGCTACTTTATTCATATCGTACTGGGTGATCCGGCCCAGACGATTCTCAAGCTGATTGATGAAATCGGCCCTGACGTGGTCGTGATGGCCACACACGGCATGAAGGCCATATTTCCGTTTGGCAGCGTCGCCGAGAGAGTCATCAGGAATTCTCCTGTCCCGGTTCTCGCCATAAGACCAAACGGCCAAGAAATGGATCAGGGCATGGCAGGCACTTGAAAGAAGGGCAAGTCGAGATGAGCCAGTGCGGTAGGATGTGAATGGACCAACCGGTCATGAGTTCACCGAAAGGCAATATACCGCGTCGGCCGATAGAAAATACTCGATTCACCTCATTTCTCACCTGCCGGAAAGGACATACATTTTCTCGTAAAGAGTTGGTTTCTCACACTACACCCCGAAAGCCGAAAGATCCTGTCTTCCGGCTTTCATTTCTTGGGTTCTTCCGGTGAACGCATATCCGGACAGTCGTCGCTCAAAGTTGGAATACACCTGTAACAGCGTCAGCAACGGCGTCATTCTCGCAACCACATCATTTTCCCCAAAGATCACAACACAATTCCCGTCTTCGGGGGAGTGACGGTGTGATGTTTGGAGGAGTGACGTCGTGATCTTCGCGGGTATGATGTTGTGATGCCATCGATTCTTTAAGTGAAAAGCGCCGGGTGCGTAAAAAGCATCGGAGGTACTCGTCTGTAAAAGATCTTATTCCCGCCGAGGATGCTCCGAGCACAGCTTCTTCAACAACCTCCTCAATTTCTTTCATTTTTTTCTTTGCGCTTCTCCAGGTCATGCTGTAACATTTTTCTTGAAGCGACAAGAAATCATCTGTTTTTCATAGGGGAAGAGTGGCCTTTCGCCCTATTCCTGCTTCTTCCCGTTAGCCTGTTCCGACTTTGCGACGACTTTTCTCTATGCGGTCTGGCTGCCCGTGCGTTCTCTTTTGCAGGGCATGCCAATCCGCCTTTATGGTTCCCGGGTTTTCCTGCATTCGCGCGCTTGTTTTCCGTTGCATTCCTGCATGAGGCTGGATCGACGTTCCTTGAACGGAGCATGGTCAGGCTTTTCATTGAAACCACAGGAGAAAAACATGAAGAATCCAAGGTCGCAGGGTCGAAATTCAGTGCATTCGATCCTCTGGATCGCCGCGCTGCTGCTGATGTTCACACTGCATGTGCGCGCGGTTTACGGTGCAGGGTACACGCCCGCCGACAAAGAAGCCTATACACGGGCCATGAACAACGCCAGAGATGTCGCCCAGAAAGACGTCTTTAACAGGCTTCTGGCCATCGTGCCCGGCAGGGACAAGGTGAACTCGGCCAGACTGCATGGTTGTGAAATCCAGTGGGAAGGGCATCCCGGCTTTTCGAGAGTGCTCGTTGTTGCATTCATGAGCAGGAAGAGCTACGAGGATTTCTACAAACAGAACCTGGAACAGCACCAGGAGGAGTATATTCTCACCAAGAGCCTCTGGGTGACGGTGGTTCCCGAAATGAAGAATTACTTCATCGGCAGGAAATGTCCCCCCTCGAAAAAGAGGATCGCACAGTTGCTGGGCCTCAACCCCGCATTCGACTACGATGTTCTCGTGGAGATGTGGGTCCATCCCGAGGACCTTTTCCGGCCGAGTCCCGATCCCGAAGTTACGGACCACGAATCCGAAATCGCCTGCAGAATCAGTCGAAATCACTGGATCTTCCCATCCGACTTGAATCCTTTCCTTCGCCTGGCGCCATCTGCAAAGTTTGTGGATCACAAGGGAGCGCAAGCCGTCACGTTCAGGAAGTGGTTTACAGACAGGGCCGAGACGATCTATGGCATGGAAGGTGACGATTTGGCCAAATGGGGTATGCCCTGGACGCGATTGGGATACTCCTACGACTGGGGCCGCCTCAAAGATCCCGTCGGGCTGAGTGAGTTTGTCCTGAGAATCGATCCGGATCAGAATGGAGGGGAACTCCGCATCAAGCTGCACAGGGGCATTGACTCGGCCGCTTCCGACTGGGATGAATACTTTGCCTGCTCCAAGTACTGCTTCGACGACTCGGATCCACTCGAGTCTCCGGGAGTTGAATGGGTTCCCGATGACCCGGGACCCGAGATGTCCAACTGACGGCACGTCTTCCAGTCGATGAAACGCCTTGACGCAGGCGGGCCGATGTGCCCGACGATTGTACCGCACAGGGCATGTGTCCGCGCGGACGCCTTGACGTGCCAGCCCGGGTCATGTATAGATGGCTGGTAAACATTCGCTCATCTTGCAGCAGAATTCGGCTATCTGTTAATCAGCAATCCAGCCATGTGCCTGAATCCGTTTTGCCGCAACACCCGTTCAGGCTCGGTGCAGCCTTCTCTCTCAAAGACCTCCTCATCGGCACTGTCGGCTGGAATTCCGCTAGACCAGGTTGGTATGTCATGATTCGTTTCGAAGGGGTACACAAGTGGTTTCACAACCTGCATGTCCTCAACGACATCAACCTTCATGTACGCCAGGGGGAGGTTGTTGTCGTATGCGGTCCGTCAGGATCCGGAAAATCAACGCTCATCCGCACCATCAATCAACTCGAACCCATCGATAAGGGAAAGCTCATCGTCGACGGCATGGACCTTTCGGATCGCCGTACCGATATTACAAAGCTTCGCGCGGAAATCGGTTTCGTTTTTCAGCAGTTCAATCTCTATCCGCACCTTCGAGTCCTCAACAACATCACCCTGGCTCCCATCAAGATTCGCAAGCTGGCCAGAAAGGAGGCCGAAGAGCAGGCCATGGCACTCCTTGAACGCGTCGGTCTTGCGGAGAAAAGGGATGCCTATCCCGCCCAGTTGTCGGGCGGGCAGCAGCAGCGGGTCGCCATTGCTCGAGCCCTCGCCATGAAACCCAAGATCATGCTTTTCGACGAACCTACATCGGCTCTCGATCCGGAAATGATCGGCGAGGTACTCGCCGTCATGCAGGACCTTGCCCAGTCCGGCATGACCATGGTCGTCGTCACGCATGAGATGGGGTTCGCCAGCGAGGTGTCCGACAGGATTGTGTTTATCGACGAGGGCATCATCCTCGAGGAAGCGGAACCTTCCGAATTCTTCAAGGCTCCGAAGCATGAAAGAGCGAAGCAGTTTCTGAAACAGGTCCTTTCACCCATGCATTAACACGAACAAGGAGGAGAGTATGAGAAGATTCGCGATTCTTTTGTTGGTCATGGCGGTTGTCGGAATGGTGTGCGGCAAGGCCGCTGCGGGGGATACCCTTGCCGAAGTGAAGAAAAAAGGTGTGCTGGTGGCGGGCGTCAAGGATTCGCTGCCGCCGTTCGGCTACGTGGATGAAAAGACCAGGCAGATCATCGGCTACGACGTGGATTTTGTGAAGGCCATCGCCGACAAGCTTGGAGTGAAGCTCGAACTGAAGCCCGTTACATCCGCCAGCCGCATGCCTCAGCTGATCGAGGGCAATATCGACATCATAGCGGCTACGATGACGAAAACCCCTGAACGCGCTCAGCAGATCGATTTCAGCGTCATGTACTTCTTCACGGGGCAGAAGTTTCTCGTAAAGAAGGGCACGGTGAAGACTCTGGCCGACCTCGAGGGCAAGAAGATCGGCACGGCCAAGGGTTCAACGTCCGAACAGAATGTCGCGAAGGCTATCCCCACCGCGACCATTCTCTCCTTCGACGACTATCCCCAGGCATTCCTGGCGCTCCAGCAGGGGAAGGTGGCTGCAGTCACCACGGATGAGTCGATCCTGGCCGGCATGCGTGGCAAAGCACCCAACAGGGACGACTACGAGATTCCCGATATCCAGATTTCCGACGAACCTTATGGCCTCGGCATGCGAAAAGGAGACAAGGCATTCGTCGATTTCGTCAATGCCACACTCATCGAAATGGAGCAGACGGGAAAGGCCGCCGAGATTTTCACGAAATGGTTTGGCCCCGACACGACCACTCCTCTCAAACGCAACTTCACTATCACCGCGGACAAGTAGACAGGCCGACCGGGAGCTGCTGAATCGTGCTCAATTACGATTTCGACTGGGCGATCATCACTTCGGGCAGGTATTTTGAGTGGCTGATGGCCGGTGTCTACACGACCGTTCAGCTGTCTGTCGTTTCGATCGTCCTCGCCTTTCTGCTGGGGCTGATCATAGCCGTCATGAGGATGAGCCATGTCAGCCCCATCCGGTGGTTTGCCTATGCGTATTTGGAATTCACTCGAAACACTCCCCTTCTCGTTCAAATATTCTTCTGGTATTTCGGTTCCTACCAGGTGCTCCCACGGTTCATCAACGAGTGGCTCGTCACCTGGAACTTCGAATTCGCCGCCGCGGTCATCGCGCTCACCATCTACACCTCCGCCTTTATCGCTGAAGATATCCGATCCGGCGTGCGGTCCATCCCCAGGGAACAGATGGAAGCCGCCCGCAGCTCCGGATTCACCTTCCTTCGCGCAATGCAGTACATCATTCTGCCCCAGGCCGTGCGCATCACCATTCCGCCTCTCATCAACCAGTTCCTGAACCTCACCAAGAATTCGTCCCTTGCCATGACCATTGGAGTGGCGGAATTGACCTACCAGGCAAGGCAGGTGGAAAGCTATACCTTCAAGGGGTACGAAGCGTTCACGGCGGCAACGATCGTCTACCTGGGCATGTCCCTTGTCATCGCTGCCCTGGTCAATATCTACAACAGGAAGGTGCTGGCAACCGTCAAAGGCCGTTGAAATGGATCTCAGTTTCGACTTCAGCGTCATTTCAAAGAACATCACCTACTTCATGATCGGGAGCTATCCTCATGGGCGACTGGGTGGAGTGGCCCTTACCCTTTACCTGGCGGTGGCATCCTGCATCCTCTCCTTCCTGGGCGGGCTGTTCCTGGGAATGCTCAGCGTATCGAAGTTCCGCGTCATTCGATACTCTGCCACAGCCGTAATCAATGCGGTGCGCGGTATCCCTCTGCTCATGGTCATTTTCTGGATGTATTTCCTGCTTCCCGCCCTGATGGGACGTACCATGCCCGAGAGTCGAACGGTCATTGCGGCCCTCACGATATTCACCTCGGCCTACATGGCCGAGATAGTGCGCGCGGGGATCGAAGGCATTCCCAGGGGCCAGACGGAAGCCGCCATCTCGACGGGGCTGCATCCCTGGCAGGCCATGTTCTACATCGTTCTTCCCCAGGGACTTCGGAACATGGTGCCTTCATTCGTCAACCAGTTCGTTTCACTCATCAAGGACACGTCCCTCGCC
Source organism: Syntrophobacteraceae bacterium (assembly GCA_013314815.1). Taxonomy (GTDB): domain Bacteria; phylum Desulfobacterota; class Syntrophobacteria; order Syntrophobacterales; family Syntrophobacteraceae; genus JABUEY01. Next base: position 18,614 of record JABUEY010000049.1, on the reverse strand, counting down.
TTTATTGTCGGGGTGTCTGAACTCACCCACGTGGCCACGCAGATCAACAATCGCACCATGATCTATCCCGCCGAAATCTTCTTTTTCATCGCGGTGATCTATTTCATCATCTGCTATGCGTTTACCAGCCTGTCGAGGTGGCTCGAAAAGCGCCTTGCATGGCAGAAGGCCATCTGATCAGTCATATTTCATTTTCTCCTCCAGGCGCTGCGTAAGGTAGGACAGAGGATAGGTGATGAGCAGGTAGAGGAGTGCCAGGGGAAGGTACGCTTCAAAGGTCTTGTAGGTGGTGGCGTTGAGGACCTCCGATGCCTTGGTCAGTTCCCTTACGGAGATTACCGAGAGCAGGGAAGAATCCTTGATCACCGAAACGAACTGCCCCGTCACCGGGGGGATGATCCGCCGCAGGGCCTGTGGAAAGACGACGTGCCGCATGGTGTCCCATTCGCCCAACCCCGTCGACCTCGCAGCCTCCACCTGCCCTTTGTCGATGGATTCGATCCCGGCCCGCACCATTTCCGTAATGTATGCACCCGAAAAGAACGCAAGTGTCACCATGCCGATGATCAAGGGGTTGTCGAAATGCAACGCCGCGGCAATGCAGAAGTAGAATATGTAGATCTGAATAAGGAGAGGCGTACCGCGAAAGGCCTCGACGTACATAGTCGCCAGTTCCCTTGCCGCCACGGAACGGGACACCCTGGCCAGTCCTCCTGCAACACCGAGGCAGAACCCCAGGGCGGTCGCCCCCAACGATACCAGGAAGGTGTAATAGAACCCCTTGATGAAGAGCGCTCTATATTCCCACGGAACCCGCCAGTTCCATGCGTAGTCGATTCGGCCGAAAAGAAGCACAAGGCTCGACACTGCCGCGAAAGCGATGAAAATGCGGACGAGAACGGTCTTCAACATAACGACTGACTATAAGATATCTCTGAAGTGTTTTTCATAGAGCTCCCTGTAGCGTCCATCCGTCTTGATGGTTTCGAGAAAGAAGTTCAGCCAGTCGAGGAAATCGGGATCTCCCTTGCGAATGGCCATGGAAAAAGGTTCATGGGTGAAGGGCTTGAGAATGGCGTGAGTGGTTTCCGGGTTTTCCTTGTGATGCTTGCTGATGGAGAGTTGGTCGTAAAGAAAGGCATCGGCGCGTCCGGTGACCACTTCCCTCACGCAGGCCGTTTCGTCCTTGTACCGGTTCACCTGGGCATTGGGAAAGAGCTTTCCGGTAATCAGGTCTCCCGTCGTGCCCAGTTTAACTGCAAGTATCCTCCCTTCCCTGTTCAATTCCTCGACAGTCTTCACTTCCGGGGCTCTTTTCCTGCTCAGCAGCACACACAGGCCGGTCTCAAAATAGGGCTGCGTGAACGTGACGGTCTTTGCACGAGTAAGAGTCCTCGTCATGCCGGATATAATCATGTCCACCTTGCCTGCCTGGAGAGCGGGTATGAGGCCGTTGAACTTGATGTCCTTGATCTCGATCTCCACACCCAGTTCCTTTGCCACCAACTCGGCGATGTCCACGTCAAACCCGACCGGGCGTCCCTTCTCATCGACATACTCGAACGGAAAGAACTCCACTTCCATCCCGACCACAAGTTTGTTTCGCTTGATCACCTGGTTGAGTGTGCTGGATTCGAAAATCGCGTGAGAAGTCACAGCCAGGGCGGGAGCAGGTGCCGAACCCACCATAAAGACCATCATGAGCAGAGCGATCCATCGCCAAATCATACCTTTCTCCTCTCCCCGGCGGCGCAGCCGGTCTGTCTTGATCCACATTCCCCAAAGCAGGTATCCATACCGATCCGGCTTCGAAATGAATATCACGCCTCAAAACCCTCGAAATCACGAGGCGACGCCGACTCCCGTTCAACCGACAGTCGCCTGCGCACCGTTGACCTTCACCATGATTCGTGATTATGATAGGGAAGATCGATTCAAATGCATTCTTCCATAGATACTATGCATCCTTCGTGTCTATGCCCGGCATAGGAAAACTATAATAATACTTACAAGGCATAATTGCACTCCATGAACGTCGCTCTTGTTTTCCCTCCATTCTACCTCGAGCCCATGTACAATATGCCGCCTCTCGGGCTCATCCATCTTGCCGCCTCTCTTGGAGGGACGACGCACCGGCCGGTGATTCTCGATCTTCCTCTGGCCATCCGGTTGAATGCCCTGAAGATGGGGAAGAATATCTACGCCGACTGCGCGAGAACGGTGATTCGGGAAGACCCCGACGTGGTCGGTTTCTCCGTGCAGTGCACAACTTTTCCTCCATCTGTCCAGATCTCGAAGGAAATCAAGAAACTGAATCCCGAGGTCAGAATTGTGTTCGGCGGCCACGCGGTCTCTTCCATGGACGAAAGGACACTCCAGCGTTTCCCCTGGATCGATGCTGTTGTTCGCGGGGAGGGCGAGATCACCTTCCCTCGACTCATATCCGCTCTGGACGGTAGAACGGGACTGGACGAGGTGGCGGGGATCACCTTCCGCCGGGGAGACCTCGTGATTCGCAACGCGGACCGGGACCTTGTCCGCAACCTCGATGATCTGCCACCTATCGACTATGGTCTTGTCCCTCCATTGCAGGTCTACCGTGACGCGTGCAGCCTCCGCCGCAGCATCGCCATCGTCGAAGTTGGGAGAGGCTGTCCGCACAACTGTGTGTACTGCTCTCAGTCCGTCATCTGGCAACGCAGGTCGCGCGTTTACTCCATCGACCGGATCATCCGCGAGATGCGAAATCTCCATGAAAGCCATGGAGCCGAATGCTTTCTGCTGGCATACGACCAGTTCACCGCCCGAAGGGCTTTCGTCGAAGAATTCTGCACTGCGCTGGTGGATGAAGGACTACACCACGTACCCTGGTACTGCATTTCGAGGCTCGACAGTGTGGATGCTCCCCTGCTCGAACTGATGCGCCGCGCCGGATGCGAATCCATGTGCTACGGGATCGATTCCGGGTCCAAGAAGACCCTTGCCTTCATCAGAAAGAACATCGACCATGAAATTCTTTTCCAGAGGGTCGTGGAAACCACGGCCCAGGGGATCGTTCCCACGTTGAGTTTCGTTATCGGTTTCCCGGTGGAGGAGAAGGAAGACATCGACGCGACGCTGGAGCTGGCTTTGAAAACCGGCATACCGGGTGGGATCAACCCGCTCATTCAACTCACCACCATCCTTCCGGGTACCGATCTGCAACGCGATTACGCCCATCTGCTGGTAAGAGAGGTGGACACCTATTTCTCGCTCGGAATCGAATTTGACAACGGGCGGCGGATCTCCAGTGACGAAGATCTCATCGGGTCGGACTCTCTCCTCTTCAGCAGTTTCTACAACCTCCCCTGCCCTGCCATGCCCCTTGCTGAACTCAACCTGCTGGCATGCTGTTTTCCGATCCTGGTCAACTTCTACCCGAGATCTTTTCTTCTGCTCACCCGGGAACTCGAGCTGTCTCCATCCGATCTCTTCTTCCTCTGGACATCATGGTTGAAAGAAAGAACCGGCATGAACTCCACAGGCTTCTCCCCCCAGGATTGCTACCTTCATTTCAGCGCCTTTTGTGATTCGATACTTTCCGAAACGGTCCAGGTGCGCCGCAGCCACCTGCGCGACGTCATGAAGTATGAAACCCTGTGCCTGGAAGCCGGAAAATTCGATGTTTCAGGCACTCATTTCCTCATCGACCTGAACGACGTTCAACATTTCAGGCCTGTCAGGAACTCGAAGGTGATCACCGGCGAATTTCTCCACGACATGCCCCGCATTGTCCGGGACATGAAAAAGGGGAGACTGGATGAGACCTACCCTGACGCCCGAACCTTCCTTTTCTTCAGGCAGGAGAAGGATCGCCTCGATGTAAAGGAGATCAACGAGTACGGTTTCGACTTTCTCGCTCTTTGCAATGGAAGCCGGACTGTCCGTGCCATCTGCAGGAGCCTCTACCACAGACACGGAAACGATTGCAGCTATTCGGAATTTGAGCGGAATTGTGTCCAGGCTGTTCTTACGCTGGGCGAAATGAAGCTGATCCAGCGTAACAGACCGAATCTGACCGGGAAAGGAGGTGGATCGGATGCTGATGGTTAAGGATGTGGAAGAAAGAGAAATGGCCACTGCCGCTTGCCATGAATCTTCCCGGCAGGCATCGACGAGTCATGTTCCTACCTGACATGCTCCAACCGAATCTCCGGTACGGAGATAAAGGAAGCATGAAACTCTGCGGCCGGGGTCTTCTCTGTAACGGATGCCCCGGCCGCATCCGCAACATCTTTTCAACGACCTGAACCGTCGTCCAGATGCAGGAATGAGGGTTGAATCAATGGCACCTGCCTGTCCCGTCGAAGGCTTCATAGACGGCCACGTGGATATTCTTTATGAGATGATGAGAAACTCGCAGGGCATATCCCTTTCCTGCCTGAAGAACCTGCCCGTGACCCTCGATAAGATCCACGCAGGGCGAGTCAAAGTCATTGTGGCGGCCATCTACTGTGCCGACGCATACAACGGAGCGTGCACCGCCGCCGCCCACCTTCGGACCCTTATGGACTACGCGTCCACGTACCTGCAAGGACTCGCTCCAATCCGTTCGGCACGGGATCTCATGCTCTCGTGTTCGGGCAAGCGCCCTCCCGGAACCATCTTCCTCATCGAAAATTCGGATGCCCTCCTGGAAACGGATCCGGGACAACTCAAGCAGTCCGGCATTCGCGTCGCGGGACTCACTCATGCAGGGAAAAACCGGATCGCAGACGGAAACAGCGTGTCCAACCCTCGGGGCCTCACACCACAAGGCTTCGCCCTGCTGCGCAGGCTGGACATCGAAGGCTTCGCTGTCGACCTGGCTCACCTTTCAGACCCAGCTTTCGCCCAGGTGCTCGATATCTTTCATGGCCCCCTCCTGTCATCCCACACGGGATTTCGACGCTTCTACGACGTACCCAGAAACCTGAGCGACGAGCAGCTGCGCCTGCTCGTGCAGCGGGGAGGCATCGTCGGAGTCTCATTCAACCCGGAGATGCTCTCGAACACGGGAACCGCCAGCATCTATGATGTCTTCCACCACATCGACCACGTGGTCCAGCGCTGCGGCCCGGACCATGCAGCCATCGGCTCGGATTTCTGTGGGTACGATCTCGAAAACAGTGGGCTCGAGGATATCTCCAAGCTCCTGAACCTCGCCTCACTCATGGAAGCAAAAGGATATCCGTCCGAGGCCATCGAAAAGATCATGGGAGGCAACTGGGCTCGTTTCTACAGTATGCTTTTCTCGGGCTGAACGATCGCTCCCACAAGGCCCGGACCACACAGTCCGCCCGTCGTCTTAGACGACCGTCAGAGTCCATGCCGGTCCAAGACCTGGAAGAAAGCCCTGACGTCCTCACTGTTGTTGAAAAAGTGAGGAGAAAGGCGGATCCACTCCCCTCGAAGAGAAACCATGACCCTGCGGGAGAGAAGGTATTGGAAAAGAGCCCCGGGGTCTGAAGCCGGAACGAAACTCACAATGCCCGATCGTTCAGCGACGGGTACACCCGAGACGACCCTCAGGTTCCGCCGGGCAAGTCCCGCGTGGATTTCGTCCACGAGCGAAGACACGTGATCCCGGATTCTCGGGACTCCCACCTCCAGGATGAGACTCAACGCCGCACCCAAAGCCGTAATGCCCGGCAGGTTCAGGGTTCCCGACTCGAACCGCAAGGCATCCGGCTTCAATTGAAAATGCAGACTGGAAAAATCATTCTCGTTCACGACGCTCCTCCACCCAACCCTTACCGGATGCAGCATATCGTTCACTTGGGAGTCAACAAACAGTGCACCGATTCCCATCGTGGAAAGAAGCCACTTGTGCCCGCCCGATGCCAGAAAGTGAATTCCGCATTTCTTCACGTTCATGGGGATAACACCGAGACTCTGGATCGCATCCACGCAAAGCAGGATTCCCTTGTTTTTGCACAGTTCACCCAGTTCTTCCAGGTTGCAGCGGAAGCCCGTCGCGTAATCGACGGAACTCACGGAGATCAGCCTGGTCCCTGGAACCAGGGCCGCCTCCACATCCCGGGTTTCGAACCTGCCATCCGTTCGATTGAAAAAGTGAACCTTTATCCCCAGCCTCTCCAGGTTGAGCCACGGGTAAACGTTGGACGGGAAATCCGGGCGGGGCAGGAGGACCACATCGCCCTTTTTCCATTGCATGCCCATCGCAACGGCACTCAACCCGTCCGACGTGTTCCCGCTAAAGGCAATCTCTTCGCTGCGAGCTCCTATCAGGCGGGCAAAAAGGGATCGAGTATCTGCAACCCTTTTCATCCAGCCGCCGTAACAGCTGATCCCTTCCGTGCTGAATTCTTCGAAGAGTTTTCCAACGGCATCCACGACTGGCAAGGAAGGTGGAGAAACCGCGGCACTGTTCAAGAAAACATATTTCTTCGTGATGGGAAAAAGATCCCTGTACCTGTCCATATCCTGCACGGTCGAACGCCTCCTCGATCAAGCGGTCAATGGTTCCCCGGGTGAATCGATGTACTCTAGCACAAAGGAGCACCGTCCTGAAGCACAAGGCGGTACGGCAGTTCCGTCATAACTTGAATCCGGGATGGATTGCATCGTTTCCAGGCGGAACGCGTGAGACTCCAGGTAAGTTTACAGCACATGGCGGATTTGACAAAGCCTGGCCGTTCGCTTATCTTGCGCTATGAATGGCGCGACTATAAATTTATATTTGAGGTTACAGGCGGATGAAGGCCAAAGGAGAAGCTCTGCATTTCAGGAATAACCCACTAAACAGAACTTGTGGTATGTCCAGTGAGCAGTTATGGCTGGGGCGAGTGATCGAGTCGCAGCGTATGACTGAAAATACCTGTCAGGTCTTTGGAAGGAGTTCACGATGAACAGAACCAAGATGGTTTTCCCTTTAATTCTGGCTCTTATTCTCATGCCGATGTCCGTATTGGCCCAGGAGAAGGCGGGATCCGATTCGCATGCCCAGCCAGCGGCGAATGTGGAGATGAAACAGGATGCTCCCTCCCACTCCGGTCCGGGCAAGCATGGAGCACAGTATCACCCCATGGGCATGAGCGAAGAGATGAAAGCCGCTCATCACAAGTTCGTTAAAAAGCTGAAAGAAATGGATGTGCGCCTGAGTGAAAAGGTCGCTGCAATGGATGCCGCGGGGGCGGATCAGAAGCTGGCCGCCATGGAAGGGGTGATTCGAGAACTGGTGGTTCAGCGCCAGGAGATGCGGGAATTGTACCGTGACGCCCATCACGCCGGCATGTGCATGATGATGATAAAAAGCGGCGGCATGGAGCATAAGGGAATGATGCATAAGTGCCCGATGATGCAGGGTCACCAGGGGATGCCCGGCGGCGCTGCGGAGGGTAAACCCGATGTACACAAGGGGCATGGAGGGCAGTAGAATGGGGACTGAACTGAACCATGCAGATTTCATGAAAGGGCCTCGACTGCGAAGGCACGTGTTTTCGCCTCGTCCGGGCCGAAATGAGCACCTGGAATCCACGAAAGTACGGTCGTGATGAGGGTATCCTCTCCATCCCTGCTGCGAAGCGGCGGCGAATATTCCTCCTTCGCTGAACTCGAACGGCATGAAACAGCAGCCATTGATTACAGAATCTCGACTGCCGGCGGATGTTCGGGGGTGGCCGTGATGGCTCCTCATGGAGGGGATATCGAACCCGGGACCACCGAAGTCGCCCGGGCGATTGCTTTTCCTTGTCACTCGTTCTACAGTCTCGAAGGGATCAAGGCAGAGGGAAACTGGGCCTTGCACATCGCGAGCACGCAATTTGACGAACCGTTGGCCGTTGCGATGGCTGTGCGGGCGGAAACCGTGGTTTGTGTTCATGGGTGCCGGGAAGGCGCCGAATGTGTGGTTCTCGGGGGCCTGGATATGGGGCTCAAGGCGGTGCTTTCAACTCGACTGGCAACCAGTGGATTCGCTGTATGGAGTCGCGAAGGGCTGGAGGGGCGGCGCACGACCAACCTATGTAACAGGAGCCTCAGCGGAATGGGCGTTCAGATTGAACTTTCCCGCAGGTTGAGGCTGCGCATGTTTGAGGGACTTTCGAGTGAAGGCAGGAATCATCCTTCAGAAGTTTTTGGCGGGTTCGTGCGGGTGATTCGAGGAGGCATCGAGGAATGGTTGCGGGATCGAAGTTGCGGAGAGCCCGCCCACAGGCGGTGCCCGCGGCATTTAACGGTCCCGTCTTCCTCGCGGAACCATCCATGCTGAAAAACACCTTTGTTCATGTGCCGGGAATCGGTGATCGCACGGAACAGTCCCTGTGGAACCTGGGAATCCATTCGTGGGAAATCCTGCTCGCAGACTCGTCGCCCCGCCTGCCAATCGCCGGCAAGCGAGCCTCGGAACTCATCAGACACATCGACGAATCGGTTCTTCGCCTGGAAGAAGGCGATGTACGGTACTTTGCCGGATTGCTGACGCCCGGGCTTTACTGGCGTTTTTTCCCCGACTTCATGAGGAAAACGGCGTACCTGGACATAGAAACGACGGGGCTGGGAAGCCCTGACGACCACGTCACCGCTCTGACGGTTTATGACGGAACGTCCATCCGGTGTTTTGTCCACGGAGAAAACATGGACTCCTTCGCGGAGGAAATCGACCGGTTCGACGTGATCGTCACCTACAACGGAAAATGCTTCGATATTCCCTTCCTGCGCCATTGCCTGGGACTGCCCATGGACCAGGTGCATATCGATTTGAGGTATATCCTGGCCGCCCTGGGCTACCGCGGTGGACTCAAAGGCTGCGAACGCAGGCTTGGAATCGCAAGAGACGAACTGGAAGGGGTGGACGGTTTCTTTGCGGTGCTGCTCTGGGATGAATATGTCAGGAACAGGAATCCCAGGGCACTCGAAACACTCCTGGCCTACAACATCGCCGACACAGTTAACCTCGAGCGACTCATGGTGGAGGCCTACAACATCAAGGTGGCCCAAACTCCCTTCAGCGGGTCACTTGCACTGCAAATCCACCCGCCTCCCCCTTCGCCGTTTTCTGCCGATACGGCACTCATCGAACATATCAGGCAAAAGTGGGTTCATGGCCTGAACCCGGGCGACTCTTTTCTTCCCTCTCTCCGATAGAACGCTTTGCCGCCGCCTACCTTATAGGGTACTTCCAGAAATAGGTGGTGGAACTGTCTCCGCCGCTCGAACCTCCGTCATAAGCCTCGCCCCTGTATGTAAACGTAAAATACGCTGCGTTCAGCGGTATTCTGATTCTCCTGTTGAAAGAGATAGGATCGAAATAGATGGACCTGTCACTGGTCACTCCGGTCATGTCCAGCACCCTGCCCTCCACATCCGCAAAGATGACGGCCAGGTAAACGTATTCAATGTAGGAATAGTTATAGGTCAACAGGTCTGCGAAATTCATCTTACCCGACAGGGCCATTTCGTTCCCATCCGCCAGGTAGGAATAATCTATGGCGATTTCCCGTCCCGCCCAGGTTCCCGTGCGGTCTTCCCCCGTGACGATCCGAATCCGCTCCTCCTCGGGAACCGTTCCCGACCTGGGATCAAGCCTGATCCCCTGGCAGCCTGCAAGAAGGAAAGCCGACAGAATCACGTAGAACAATCTTCTCGATATGCCGAACCATTTCGCTGTCATCATACCGGATCCTCCAAACCGTCGTTGCATCTCCCCACTAGATGTCCTCTTCAAGAACAGCACTTCGCGAATATTCAGCTGTTTCAACTTAATAATATAATTTGTTTTGGTTCATCCTGCAAACTCCCGTGAGCCGTGGGTTCACAGCCGACTGTGAAAACGCAAAAGAAAACCATCCATCTTATTTTCCAGGTTCTTTGCCATTACTTGAAAGTGTTTCGTCAGGCACGGTTACTTTTCCTGGATTCCCTTCGCGGGACTCACGTTGTTGTGGGACTGACGTTGCTGTAGCAATGAATTCGCTGCGGGTGTATTCCACCCAGGTGCGACATCTGGCCTGGAGTGCGCCTGCCGGAGAACCGTTTCTTCCCGAGGATTTTCGCAGCCCCCGAAAGACTCGTGTCCAGAAACCCGATGTGCCTCCGCAGGCTTGTCAGGGAATGCAGGATCGAATGAACCTGTCCAGGCATGCCGTATAGGTTTCCATGGAAGTCAAAACGCCCGCGTTGTGATCACCCCTCAACTCGAAGAATTCCTTCGGCTCTCCCGCCAACTGGTACAGTGTCCGCCCGTGGCTGAATGGAACGATCTCGTCGTCGCGGCTGTGGATCACGAGAATCGGGCATTCCACCCGTTGAATGTAATCGGCCGTATTGTACTTGTACTTTGAAAGGAGCCTTACAGGAAGCAGGGGATAGATTCCGGCCGCCACATCGGGAAGGGAGGTGAAAGTCGACTGGACGATGAGTCCGGCGGGCCGGTGCTGCGATGCAAGCCGGGCTGCAATCGATCCTCCTAGGGATTCACCGAAGACGACTATGCTCGCCGGGTCATAAGAACGCTGTTTCACAACGTAATCCCATGCGCCTTCAGCATCCAGCCAGGTTCCCTCCTCGTTCGGCCGTCCTTTGCTGTTTCCGTATCCGCGGTAGTCGAAAATGAAGACATCGAGATTCAGTTGATGGAATATCTTTATGGAGAGGAGCCGGTGGGAGATGTTCCCTGCGTTTCCGTTGCACAGGATGGCGATTCCCCTGGCATCAGGCGAAGGCACCAACCAGCCGGAAAGCTCCGTCCCGTCCCTGGCTGAGAAGGAAACAACCTCGAAGTCCAACCCGATCTCTCCAGGTGTGGCGACAAACTCCTTCTCGGGAAAATAGACAAGCCTGGACTGCAGGAGGTACATGCATAACAGCAGAACCATGTACAGGCAGAAAACGGCAGCAAGAAAATAGAGAACAGCCCTGATCACGTCTCTCGCCTCATTATGCCCGAGCGCCTGGCGCCATGGACAACGCGTTCGGGTTCAAAATACCCGCAGGTTCTCTTGTGCCGGGCCGGAAGGTTCCCGGTGTGAGCCCAGTGGCAGAAGTACAGCCTGAAGCCCCTCTCTTCAACCCGGATCCAACGAACTGAACGGCATCCATCTCTTCGGGAAAACCTCCTGGACATTCTCACAGGGAACATTGTGCCGTCAAGGAGTCATGGTTATGTTGAACCTGGGCGAACCATGTTCATCGACGGCCTTCTGCGGCCTGTCTCCCTCGAATGGAAACAGAGGAGAAGAAACCTGTGTGCCAGTTCTGCCATCAGCACGGTGAAGGGAAAAAGTGGTACCTCAACGCGGCGAACTACTCGTCCGACCTTCTCGAGGACATGAGCAGGCGTGAATATATTCGCACATTTATACAGGACGTCGGAAACGGGAGCATCACACGTCTCGAGGACCGATTCCGGAGGGCGATGAACGCTCCCGGCTGGCTCCGTCAGTTTGTCTACAGCTTCCAGGAAAGACGGTACAGAAGAGACCATTTCGGGCAGGTGGTACCCATCGAGGACATCAAGAGAGTGCTCGATCTGTCCAATTCCATCGTCCGCATGCCCTGCATCTGCCGCAAGAACACGACCGGCGTGCGGGATGCCTGCTATTGTTTCGGCCTCGGCCTCGATCCGGAGAAGCTGCTCGACATGAAAGAGGCTTTCCTGGAAACCTTCAGATCCGGACCTTATGTTCCCCAGTTTGAAACGCTGACTGACGAGGAAGCCTTCTCGCTGCACAAGGCCTTCGAAAAGGAGGGCATGGTGCACACGATATGGACCTTCAAAACCCCTTTCATTGGAGCCATCTGCAACTGTGACCAGTCCGACTGCCTGGCCATGGTCAGCCGTCGTTATTCGTTCCGCCTTTTCTTCAAGGGCGAATACATTGCAGAAATCGATCCTGACGCCTGCGTAGGATGCCGGGCATGTGTGGGTTTTTGCCAGTTTGGAGCCATAGGATATTCCACTGTGCGAAAGATGGCATTCGTGGACCCGGTTCAATGCTACGGGTGTGGGATCTGCAGAACCGCCTGTACGCACGACGCGATCAGGCTGGTCTCCCGCGGCACTCACATCCTGGCTTCCAGGCTCTGGTAAGGCCCCTCCTGCACACTCCCCGGTCATCGAATGCATCTGCCGGGGACGCGGCCGGCCTTCATGGGCAAGACGCCGATAATAAAGGGGAAGTGAAAGCCGTTTTTTGCTCCCGTTTCATTCCCGGGTAAGAATTGTCGTCATTCCCATGCCACCCCCCACACACAGGGTCGCCAGCCCTCTTTCGACGTCTCTTCTTATCATCTCGTAGGTTAGCGAAATCACGATTCGCAGACCGGTGCATCCCACGGGGTGTCCGAGGCCGATGCCGCTGCCGTTCACATTGGTAATCGACCGATCGAGTCCAAGGCCCCGTTCGCACGCGATGGCCTGGGCGGCGAATGCCTCGTTCAGTTCCACAAGCTGAATCTGTTTCAAATGCATCCCGGCCTTTTTCAATGCCAGTCGAGTCGCAGGTACGGGGCCGTATCCCATGATTTCAGGTTCCACACCGGCAATTCCGTGAGCGGCGATCCGGGCCAGCGGTGAAAGCCCCAGTTCCCTGGCCGTTCTTCTTTCCATAATGAGAGCCGCGGCCGCCCCGTCGTTCAATCCCGATGAATTTCCAGCCGTTACGGTGCCGTCTTTCTTGAATATGGGTTTGAGTCTCGACAGGTCCTCGATGGTCAATCCGAACCGGGGATGCTCATCCCTGTTGAACAAGGATGCCCCGCCCTTCTCTTTGCCAGTCGGAAAAGGCACCACCTCGTCGTCGAAACGCCCTGACTCGATCGCGTATTCGGCCCTGTGATGACTCAGGAGAGCCACTTCATCCTGTTCCTGGCGCGTAATGTGGTGGATGCCTGCGAGGTTTTCGGCGGTCATTCCCATAATCATGGGTTCCCCCAGCAGGCGGCTGCCCGAATGCAAGATCTCCCACACGGCATCGGTGACTTCCTGGTTCATCAGTCTCATTCCCCAGCGAGCCGTATTCAAGGTGAAGGGAGCGGAACTCATGGATTCGACACCTGCCACCAGCACAACCCTCGAATCGCCACACCGAATCTGCTGCATTCCAGTGATGAGAGCCTGCATCGATGACGAACACTGCCGTTGAACCGTGAAAGCGGGCACTCGGGCGGGGAAACCGGCCTTGAGGGCAGCCGTGCGCGCGGTGTTCGCTTCATCGGCACACTGGATGCACTCCCCGACGATCACTTCATCCAGGATCTGTGGATCGAGCGGCCCGGATCGCGCAATGACTTCCTTCATGACATGCGCCGCAAGGCTCGATGCCCTGACTTCCTTGAGCGCCCCGCCGAACTTGCCTATCGGGGTTCTGGCGGCAGCCACAATCACAACATCCTGATCCCGGTTCACCATCAACCTCCTTTGTATCTGCCGAAACCTCTCCGGCGGAAGCAGACCGTTATGCCGATCCTGGAAAATACCGTCAGAGCGTTTCGAATGCAAGAAACCGGGTGACTCCCGGTGTATTTTTATCAAGAAAAGCCCCCACGACCGGTTCCCGGCAAACTTGACAACCATGGGCGGGGGCTTACCTTCAAAGAAATGAAAGGTCTCAGGAAGTTCGCACGCGCCATGGATTCGGCCATGCGAACAGGACAGAAAGGTTATCCGGTCGTAGCCTTGCCTTTGACTTCCGGGCAAGGGAGGGAGTCACAGCAAATGGAACCGCGTACAGTGGAGGAAGACAAATTCGCATGTGCGGCCTGTGGAATCGACTTTGAACGCGAATCCTCCGTTATGGAGTGTCGTATGTGCCACAGATCGCATTGTGAGGAGTGTCTCAACGAGCAGAAACTCTGCGTGCCATGCTCGCAGGGTGAAGCGTAATACACAGGAAAGGAGGAATGGATGCTTTTCCGATACGTGTTGAATTCGCTGGCAGGCCTCTTGATGATTTCGCTGCTTGTTTTGCATCCAGCGGGTGCCCAAGCGCAATCCCAGGGGCAGAACGGTCAGGAGGCGGCATGGAAGACGGATGTCGAGAGAACCTTCTGCCTCAGCCCGGGCCTGGGAGAAAAGCTGATGACACAGGACGAATGGGAAACCCACCAGGGCCGACTCTACGAGATGGATTTCAACGAACAGGCTGCCTACAGGCAGGAATGGCATAAGAAACTTATGCAGCAAGCCAGGGATAAAGGCATTGTCTTGCCTGAAGTGCATCCGGCCCATGGCGGCCAGGCAGGAGGCAAAGCAGATATCTAGCGGTCAGCACGCGATCGGAAATCAGGTCCCTTCCCGGACAATAGCTTCCCCCTCCAACCGTTCGGAACAGAGGGGGAAAATTTTTATGGATGATTCTCCATGTCGCACCTGCCGATGTCTTTTGTATTATTCCAAAAGATTCCGGGGAACCTCGGAATCCGCCTTGTCCCGCCGGTCCAGTTTCCTTTTCAGGCTCTGTCGAGCCCTGAAAAGGAGGGATTCCACACTCGGAATGGAAACGGAGAGCACGGAACCGATTTCCGCATAGGAAAGTCCCTCGTTTACCCGCAGCAGCAGGGCAGCTCTCTGCCTTTCCGGTAGATCCCCGAGTGCCGTATTCAGAATCTTCTCGATTTCCAGTCTTTCGATGGGATCCGATCCACTCGGAACGGCGAAATCTTCGTTCCATTGTCGGTAGTTCTTATGGAAATCCCGGGCTCGAATTCTGCGCCGGATTTCGTTCATGCAGAGGTTGTAAGCGATTCTGAACACCCAGGTGGAGACCTTTGAAACCGGCCGGAACCGCTGCGAAGAACCGTAGACCCGGAGAAACACCTCCTGCGTAAGGTCTTCGGCGGCGTACCTGTCACCGATATACCCGGTAATGAAGTTGTATATCCTGTTCTGGTAACGGATTACGAAGCGTTCGAAAGCGCGGTGGTCCCCTTCACCGGTTGCAATGATGAGAGCGACATCCGGACTCTCTTCCGCAACGGGTTTGCTTTCCAGGGAATCCATGACACCGCCCGTCGTTTCCAAATACATCCTTCCATGCAGCCAATTTGCATGACACACACCATGCGAAGTAAGGATTCTTCAGGGAGTACGGCTGAAAAACCCGCGCGGGATTCCCCCCCCCGATCTCCCCGGGAGTCGACCGTTCAGCCCGCCTCGATTATTTTAGTACAGGGGAGTACGCCATGCCAATGATCATCTCTCGATCTGGCCGGGCAGCTCGCGGAACCGAATCAATCGTCGGCCAAGTACATCGTTTCATAAGTTGATAACGCATTCTCACTCTATGCAGCCGGAGGGGCAGCAACCTGAGTGGATTACACCCGCAACAATCTCATTTCCGCAGCAACGTCATTTTCCCCAAAGATGACAACCTCATTCCTGCAATAGCGTCATTCCTGCAACACCGTCATTCCCGAGGAAAGCCGGAGAAGCCTGCGGGCATGTACATTTCCATCCTGGGTGCGACGACCGGGCCGACGGCAACGCTCGACATTGTGGCCCCGTTTCCCGGATGCCTGCCGTTGACGGGGTAATTCCAAATCGAGAAGAGATTGTCATGACATTTATCCTGACCGTAATTTTCTGTTCAGATGCCTCCGCTGGTCCATGATATTATTCTCACCAGGCAGCAATGCGCTGCCTGGATCATCTTCTGGAGAAAGCACGCAGCCATGCCAAACCCGGCTCGCTATATCGTTGAGGCAAGGAATCTGACCAAGCAGTTTGGAGAGTTCGTCGCTGTCCGGAACATTTCATTTCACCTGCTTCGGGGGGAATGCCTCGGATTGCTTGGCCCGAACGGTGCCGGCAAGACATCCACCATCCGGATGCTTTATGGATTTTCCCCCATGACAGGAGGAACCCTCAGGGTTTTCGGCATAGACATGCGCACGGGGTGGAGAGCGATTCGTTTCGGGATCGGCGTCTGCCAGCAGGAGAACAACCTTGATCCCGATCTCACCGTACTGCAGAATCTCGAGGTTTTTGCCCGGTACTTCGATATTCCCACAAAAAGCGCCAGGGAAAAGGCAGACAGGCTCCTCCGGTTCATTGCCCTCGAAAACCGGAAAAATGACAAAGTCACCACCCTCTCGGGGGGGATGATGCGTCGAGTGGTCCTTGCCCGGGCTCTCATCAACGACCCCGAGCTTCTCATTCTCGATGAACCCACTACGGGCCTCGATCCTCAATCCCGTCACCAGGTGTGGGAACGGCTCGAAGAACTGCGCTCCCGCGGCCTGTCCATACTGCTCACCACCCACAACATGGACGAGGCGGAGCGCCTGTGCGACAGGCTGATCATCATGGACCACGGAAGGATACTCGTCCAGGGCAAGCCTTCCCAACTCATCAGGGAATACGCGGGGCGGGACGTGGTGGAAGTCGTCGAACCCAGCCCCGAGTTTCGTTCCCATGTGAAATCCCTCAACCTTATGCATGACAACCTCGACCACCGGATCATCATCTACGGCCAGGAAGGCGACAGGATATTCGAAAAGATGACCGGAGAATACTGCAGGGACAACTGCATCCGAAGAATGGCCACGCTGGAAGACGTGTTTCTTCGATTGACCGGAAGGGAACTCAGAGAATGACGAAGGTACTGCCCTTCAACCTGTCCTGGCGTTTTGTGAGAGTATGGCAGCGGAACCTGGTCGTCTATCGCAGGATCTGGCTGGTGAACTTCTTTGTTCCACTCCTCGAACCCCTGCTTTACCTGGCCGCGTTCGGCATCGGACTGAGTGCCCTCGTCGGAACCATCTCATTCGAAGGGCGGGAATTGTCCTATACCGCTTTTATCGCTCCAGCGCTGCTTGCCATCACCATCATGTACAACGCCTTCTTTGAAAACACGTACGCCTCTTTCGTGAGAATGTACTATCAGAAAACGTTCGATGCCATGCTGGCAACACCGTTATCCCTGGATGAGGTCATCACCGGGGAAATCATCTGGGGAGCCACCAAGTCGCTGATCGCCACGGCGATCATGCTTGCAGTGATCAGCCTGTTCGGACTCGTCAGGTACCCTCACGGCCTGCTGATTCTGCCCCTCGCCTTCCTGGGAGGCATCGCCTTCGGTTCTGTCGGGATGGTCTTCACGGGAACCCTGCCGAGTATCGATATGTTCAACCTGCCGATTTTTCTGTTCATTTCTCCCATGTTCCTTTTCAGTGGAACATTTTTCCCCATCGACGGCCTTCCCGTTTGGGTTCAGCATCTCGCCATCGCTTTTCCGCTTACCCATCTCGTGACGCTCACCAGGCACCTCTGCCTGGGCATGTTCGGCACACACCTGCTCTGGGGAGTCGGCTATCTTTTCCTTTTCTCCCTTGTGTTCTACCCCCTTGCCCTTCTCACCATGCGAAAACGGCTCATTCACTGACCATCCCGGTGCTTCAGTTCCCGGGCATTGCGCAGGAAGAACCCCCTGTGTGTCCTTCGCGGGTTGAATCGAACTCCGCCGAGTGGCACTCACGCTTTTCCCGCCCTATATTATTCGAGTGGCTGCGATGCCTGAACGGGCGGCACCCGGCCTGAATGGCCGGTCTCCTTTTTCTCGACCGGCTGAACGATTGAACAGATGGGGGAATCGGGATTGTGCCTTCAGCCCCCGTACTCATGGAGGGAAAGATGAGCAGGATCGCCGTGATCATCGCCGATGACTTCGAAGATTCCGAATATACAGAACCAGCGGCGGCGTTCAAGAACGCCGGGCACAGTCTCGTCCACGTGGGACTGAAGGAGGGGGACACCGTCAAAGGGAAGAAGCAGGGTACTGCGGTCAGGATAGACCGGTCTGCCAGGGACGTATCCGCGGCCGATTTTGATGCACTGCTCATTCCAGGCGGCTATTCACCGGACAAGATCAGGGTGGACGAAGATGCGGTGCGGCTTGCAGCCGAATTCATGAAAAGCGGCAAACCCGTTTTCGCCATATGCCATGCGGCTCAACTTCTTATCACCGCCCGGGCCCTGGCGGGAAGGAGGCTCACTGGATGGAAATCGATCATCCAGGATATCAGGAATGCAGGTGCCGAATACATCGATGCGGAAGTGGTGGTGGACGAAAACCTCGTAACGAGCCGACACCCGGGGGATCTGCCGGTGTTCATCGAAGCTTCGCTGAAAAAACTCGGATGACCGACTTATCGCTTCACCCCCGTTTTTTCGGTCAAATCTCGTCGACCATAGTTAAATGTTGAACAGGGCTTGTTCGGTTTCGCCAGTTTGAATTCGGTCAACAGCCTTTCCATGTCGAGCGGGCGGTCCAGAGGGCTGTCGCTCACATCGATGACGAAGTGGCGGTAGCCCATCTGTCGAAGATCGGGGAGCATTTCGAACCAGCAGACAGGGTGATCCGCATAGACCCTGGAATGACCGGAGGTCTTGCGCAGGTAGCAGGCTTCCCTCTTGGCCGTAAAAAAGGGCTTGTGCTCCTGCAGTGCAGGCATCAGGCGGGAGGTGAACAGTGGAGGCCACGAAAAAACCGTAACAAGGGGGACCGCGGGAAACGGACCACGGCTCATCTCTTCGAGTTCTTTCCGCGATATTTCAAGGGAAAGTACGGCCCAGCTGCATCCACAGCGGGCCATTTCGGCCAGGGCGGCCTGGTTTCTCAAATTAAACCGGTAAC
>JABUEY010000048.1 GCA_013314815.1 Syntrophobacteraceae bacterium | reverse complement strand
GAGACCGATCAGGGAAGCCACCCATCCCTCAGAATCCTCGTGCATCCGAATCTCGACACTTACGGTTCCCGTCGACAGGTGAGGTTCGAGAGCGACATGCAGCGAGGTCCCCGGCCCTTCGTCCGTGCGATCGAGACGGATGGCAGCCGAAAGGCCTCCCAGCGGACCGGCTTTCACCAGGCTCCCTTCCAGTCTGAAATCGGCAGCCTGCCCGGCCACGTCTTTCCCGAGCGAAATCTCACTCACGGCAAGCCGCTCGATCTCAAGACGCCGGATTATATTCAGAAGATCCGGAGGCCGGGAGGATTCCCGCGGCTTTTCCTCTTCCGCGGCGGGCCTTCTTTCCACCCGGACTCGTGATGCTCCCGCTTCGTTCACATGGAAGCGGCCGCCGAGGAGGCCGAGTGGGGACCACCTGAAAACGAGGTCTTCAACGAAGAGCCATTCGCCTTCGGCGTCGCTCACCGTCACGCGGCCCATTCGCATGTTGAAGGGAAGAAAGCCTTCCAGTTTTTCGAACACGACCTTTCGGCCCGGTTCGGAACTGGACAGCTCCGAAAGCAGAGATGCAATGCGGGCCTTTGCCGTGCCTGTCTGCAGGAGGCCAAACAGGGTGAAGACGAACAGGACGGCGATGACAAGGAACCCGCCGACCCACCAAACTTTTCCGGCCGATCCAGGAGTTTCGGTCATGGCTTCAGAATGCCTGTCCAAGGCTCAAATAGATTTGAAAAGCGTCATCCACAACAGACCGGCGGTTCAAGGGAAAACCGACATCGAACCGCAGAGGGCCGATGGGCGTAAAATATCGCAACCCAGCCCCGGTGCCCCACCGTATCGTCTGGTCAAAATCGGGATAGGCCGAATCGAACACTCCGCCTCCGTCAAGGAACACTACGATCCCGATATTGCCGGTAATCCTGGTTCTCAGTTCCGCGCTCACTTCGAAAACCGAACTGCCGCCGACAGGTTGGCCATCGATCAGGGGCCCGATGGACTGGTACGAGTACCCGCGCACGGAACCGCCTCCCCCGGAATAGAACCGGATATCCGCGGGAATGGAATCCCGGTCGGCTCCCGATATGGATCCTACGGCCACGCGCCCCGCAAGGAGGATGAAGGGGCTTTCGACCAGCTTCTGGTAACGGCTGTAGCTCACAAGGGCCTTGAAGAAGCTCAAATCCGTCCCCAGGGTATCCAGGAAAGGAGCCCCCTGGATGGCGAACCTTCCGCCCCGCGTGGGGTCGAGGAGATTGTCCGTGGTGTCCCACTTAAAATAAGACGGGAAGGAAATGAGAGCGAAATCCTGGTTGTCCCGGATGGCGTCGTCCACCGTCGCCACGCGAAACTCCGGCCCGGCCCCGACTCGCATCTCCTTCGACAACTCCCTGTCCACCAGGGCCGCCATCTGCATATTGCGACTCGTGTACGCGTCCGTATCGTCGTCTGCCAGTTTGAAGCTCAGCTGGAGCAGCTGGTCATCCCTCAGGAAAGCGGGCTTCCGAAAGGAAGCCTCCCCCGTATAGGTGGTCTCGGAAGCAATGACCCCTACGTACAGCCTCTCTCCCCTGTTAAACAGGTTGCGGTCTTCCCAGGAAAACTTTACTCCGACTCCCTCGTCCGTAAAGTACCTCACGCCGGCACCCACGCTTCGGTGCTTCCTTTCACGGAGCACAACGCTGATGGGAAGCAGACCCCGGTCGTCGACCTTCTCCGCGTGGTTCACCTGGATCATGGAAAACAATCCCGTCTCGGTAAGACGCTTCTGCAGATCCGTAAGAAGATCCACGTCGAACCGATCTCCCTGTTTCCACTTGACCAGCTTCTGGATGTAGTCCTCCTTCACGGATTCAAGCCCGGAGACTTCGGTGGCGCCGAAACGGGCGACCTGCCCGGGATCGAGTGTGAAAGTCACGAAGACCCCCTTTGCCTCGTGATCCACAATCACATGACGGTCAACGACCCGGGCAAACGCGTATCCTTTTCTCTTCATGCGCAGAACCAGGTTTTCCTGGGCCCCGACAATGACGGCGGCCCTGGCCCTTTCACCCGGGACAAGGCCGATATCCTGTGGGGAAGGCAGATCTTTTTCCGCTGGCTGATATCCCGGGGGAACTTCCATCCTGATCGACCGGAGCAGGTAGGGAGGCCCCGGCTGGATCCGGAAAGCCACCATGACCGGATCCTTTTCCTCGTCCAGGGACACCTCGACCACCGCTTCGTAGTATCCCTGTGATCTCAGCACCTGGATGAATACGGGGACGTCGTCGTCGGCTCTGCGCTGGAGCTGAACGATCGTGGCAGGCGGGCGGTCCTTCGTGCCGGCGGTGTTCGAAATGAATTCGAGGTCTTCGCGTAAGGACGGTTCCACGTCGCCTTCCAGCCTGACATCGTACCGGATGCCGGTTTCAGCCCAACCTGCGCCTGCCCAGAGGAGACTGAGAACCCACAGAAGAAAAATCTTCCAAGTAAAACCCCGGCGATTACCATGATCATGCTGGTTCATCGATTCCTTCCCGAGGGGGCTGTGCCGATTCGTCTTTGCGAAGGTTCATCGGTCAGCGAGGATCGTGCATGTCCCGCGCACGGGCAAAGAAGCCACGAGGGCGGGCAGCCCTTGTCCGGCACAGGTCTGCACATGGATCAGAACCCAAACCCTCCATGACGTTTTGTCTTGTCTTCGTATAACCTGCAAACGGGGCGATCATTGTCGGGATGAACCTTCTTATGCAGCTGCGACTTTATCCATCTTATATTAAGCATCCCCTGAATTGAACCCCTTTCTGAAAATACGGCAGCGAAACCAGGATGACGCTGGCCCGCCGAGGCCTGCCGTCTTCGATTCACACAAGAGTGGAAACATACACGGGATGGGAACAGACAGCGCTTTGCCTCCCAGGGGCGGTGATCGGGCAGACCGATGTGCGGATGTTCGATCTGCAGAATCGGCATTCCTGTCCTCCAGTTCATCGCCGTTTCCAACTGCTCGAGTTTTCAGGTTCTTCATAAACGGGTACGCAGACAGTCTTGTCACACAAAGAAGGCAGACATCCGCAACAGCATCCTTTTCGCGACAACATCATTTACTCATACTCAACATCGTCAGTTTCACAACGTTGTCAGTCTCACAGCCGTGTCATTGCCTTCACAACGTACTTGCCTCCACAACGTCATTCCCGCGAACGGGCGGAGATCCAGGAAAAGAAACCGTGCAGGGCGAAACAGTTTCAGGAAATGGGAAACAACCTGGAAGAAAAGACAGACAGAGCAGGACGATCCCGGGTGGAGAGACCTTTCCGGCGCGATCTGCGCTTAGACTGGATTCCCGTCTTCGCGGGAATGACGTTAGGATGCCCAATGACGTTGTAGCGTCATCGATCCTTTGCGTTAAAAGCACCGGAGGTACACTGCTTATGGGAAAAGCCGGAACTGTTGGGTTCGTTTTCTAAGAGATGAGCTGATGAAAAGTATTTCGTGCGTCTTCATGGTTGGTTGTGAGCTTACGGCTATTGCAAGTTTGCCGGATGTACCGGTTTTCAAAGGGGGATTCCGCGCCAGGTGGTGCACCGTGTGTTCCATGATACGAATGCCCTGGCCTCCGACCATCGAGGAATCGAACGCAGGCAAAGCGCTATCGTTTGACATTTTCCAGCTGGGCGCGCTATGGAAGGGTTGACCGGGATTTCTGTTCGTGCTGCAGACGGAGTAAACGGAATACTTTATGGTTTGGATCGTCTTATTGAGCTTCGTTTCTGCCTTTTTTCCTCCGTGGCTGTGCAGAGTGCTCCACAGCCGCACCGGCTGGATTGTTGCCCTGCTCCCGGCGGCGATTACGGCTTATTTTGCCCGGTTTATCGAGGAGATTTCATCGGGGGGAACCGTCGTGGAATCCATGGGCTGGGTGCCCTGCCTGGGAATCGAGCTCTCCTTCCACCTGGACGGCCTCAGCCTGCTCTTCGCCCTGCTCATCAGCGGCATCGGCACACTTGTCGTCATCTATTCCGGCAGCTACCTCGCCGGCCACTACCAACTCGGACGCTTTTACAGCACGCTTTTGATCTTCATGGCTTCCATGCTCGGCACCGTGCTGGCAGACAATGTCATCACGCTTTTCGTTTTCTGGGAGTTGACCAGTTTCAGTTCCTACCTGCTCATTGGCTTCAATTCCGATCAGAAACCAGCCAGGGAAGCCGCTCTCCAGGCTCTGCTCGTAACGGGGGCCGGAGGCCTGGCTTTGCTTGCGGGCTTCCTCCTTCTCGGCCAGGCGGCCGGAACCCTCGAAATCTCGGCACTCCTCGCGAAAGGCGACGCCGTTCGCTCGCATCCTTTTTATGTGCCGATTCTTCTATTGATCCTGGCTGGAGCCATGACAAAATCCGCGCAGTTTCCCTTCCATTTCTGGCTTCCCAACGCCATGCAGGCACCGACTCCCGTCAGCACCTATCTTCATTCCGCCACGATGGTGAAAGCGGGAGTCTACCTTCTGGCGCGCCTGAGCCCGGTGCTTGCCGGCACGGCCATCTGGGAGAACGTGGTCACTCCCGTCGGCATGATCACCATGCTCACGGGAGCCTTTCTTTCCCTGCTGCAGACGGATCTCAAGCTGGTTCTGGCCTATTCGACGGTGAGCGCCCTGGGGGGCATGACCATGATGCTGGGTGTGGGGAGCCAGCCCGCGGCGGAGGCCGCCGTGATGTTTCTCGTTGCCCACGCACTTTACAAGGGCGCCCTATTCCTGGTCGTGGGGATACTGGACCATGAGACGGGCACCCGGCAGTCGGGAAGGCTGGGAGGCCTGTTCAGGGCCATGCCGGCAACCGGGCTGGCCGGCATTTTGGCAGGGTTTTCCATGGCCGGGTTCATGCCTTCGTTCAATTTCATCGCCAAGGAACAAACTTACGCCGCGATCCTTGAAACGACTCCCGCGGTCTTCTTGACCGCCGCCTTCTTTGTGGCCGGCACATGTTATGTCGTCGTCGGAGGAATCACAGGTTTCCAGCCCTTTACCGGACGCCCAAGGGAAAGGTTCCTCAAGCCGCCGCACGAGGCGCCTCCAAGCATGTGGGTATGCCCGCTCATCATGGCGGCGGCGGGCGTTCTCGTGGGGGTTTTTCCATCACCCGCAGGGAAATACATGTTGTCCTCCGCTGTCGGTGCGGTGCTGCAGGCCCCTTCCGAGGTCCAGCCGGCGCTGTGGCACGGCCCGGATGTCAAGCTGTTTCTCAGCACCGCCGCCATGCTTGCCGGAATCTGCCTGTACCTGGCCCGGGCAAAATTCCGCAGGTCCATGGAACCGCTGACCCCCCTCCTTTCAAAGGGACCGGAACACCTGTATTCCCTCTCGCTGGCCTGGCTCGATACCATAGCCTGCGCTCAGACCCGCGTGCTCCAGAGCGGCCGGCTCAACCTGTACCTGCTCATCACCATTGTTACGACCACCGGCCTGGTGGGAGCGTCCATGCTTGAACACGAACCGATTCTGGGGTTGGAGAGGTGGTCCGATCTTCACATTTACGAGGCGATCCTGGCCGTGGTTCTCCTCACGTCGACGGTGGTGATCGTCCGGTCCAGATCCCGTCTTGCCGCCGTTGCAGCCCTGGGAGTCGTCGGCTACGCCGTAGCCCTTCTCTTCCTTCTTTTCAGTGCGCCGGATCTTGCCATGACCCAGTTCTGCATCGAGACCCTGTCCGTGGTTCTGCTTGTGATGGTCCTGTACCGGCTCCCGAGATACCGGGACTATTCGAGCGGAAAGGAGCGTTTCAGGGACGCCGTGGTGGCAACCCTTGCCGGCGGACTCATCACCGCTCTCGTCCTGGTGGCCACCGCCGTAACCAGGGAGGCCCGCCTGACTCCTTTCTTCACGGAACACAGTCTCCTGCTGGCCAAAGGCAGGAACATCGTGAACGTGATCCTGGTGGACTTCAGGGGCCTCGACACCCTGGGAGAGATTACGGTGCTTGCGGTGGCGGCCCTGGGCGTGTACTCCCTGCTCAAGTTGAACACCGGGAAAAAATCGGGAGATTGAACGCAATGCATCAACCATGGATCCTGGAAACTCTAAAGGCAGAGCATCGAAGGACTGCGTCATGATTTCCCTCATCCTCGCCACGGCGATACGCTATCTTCTGCCTCTGCTGCTGCTCTTGTCCGTCTACATTCTTCTGCGCGGGCACAACGCGCCCGGAGGAGGCTTCATCGGCGGCCTTGTGGCCTCGTCCGCCTTTGCCCTCTTCGCCCTTGCTCATGGAGTCGACCTTTCGAAGCGGGTGCTGCGCATCGCTCCCCGAAACCTCATCACCGCCGGGCTGTTTACAGCAGGATCGAGCGGCTGCGTGCCCCTTTTTTTTAACCTGCCGTTCATGACGGGGCTCTGGTTCGAGACTCACATCAACGTCATCGGAAAACTCGGCACACCCTTTTTCTTTGATTTGGGCGTGTTTCTGGTTGTTTTGGGAGTCACTCTCATGATCATCTTTTCACTGATGGAGGAATGACTTGGAAGTGGTAATGTCATTCGTCATCGGAGGCCTGTACGCCTCGGGACTGTATCTCATGATGCGGCGGAATATTTTGAAGCTCGTCCTGGGTATCGCGCTTTTGAGCCACGCCGCCAACCTGCTGATATTCACCATGGGTCGGCTCACGCGCGGGCATCCGCCGCTCATCCCTCCGGGGGAGGTGCGGGTCCTGGAATCCATTGCCGATCCTCTACCCGAGGCTCTCATTCTGACCGCCATCGTGATCGGATTTGGAGTGCAGGCGTTTGCCATCGTACTGATCCGACGCTGTTTCGAAACCCTCGGCACCGACGATTTGGACGAGATGAGGTCAACCGACCGGGCTCCGTGAAGAGGCGAAGGACTTGACGAGCCCGGACGTGCAGCGATCCTCCGGCGTATTCGGAACGACTCCCGGACATTTCATGCCAGGAGATGTAATCCATAGATGAATCTTGTACTGCTGTTTCCCATTCTGATTCCCTTTGCCACGGCCGTGGCATGCCTGCTTGCATGGAAGCAGCGGCATGTCCAGAGGGTGCTGAGCATCACGGGAGCCGTGCTGCTGCAGGCATCGGGATTCCTGCTGCTGGTTTCGGTGTGGCAAAGCGGCATCCGGGCGGTTCAAATGGGGAACTGGCCCGCCCCCTTCGGGATAACCCTGGTCTCCGACCTGTTCAGTGCGATCATGATCGTAATGGCGGGGCTCACCGGCGTGACCGTGCTGGTGTATTCCCTGGCGGACATGGACACGGGAAGGGAATCCTTCGGCTATCACCCGCTCATGCATATTCTGCTCATGGGCGTCTGCGGAGCCTTCATCACGGGGGATGTCTTCAACCTCTACGTCTGGTTCGAGGTCATGCTGATCGCTTCCTTCGTTTTGCTCGGACTGGGAGGCGAAAAGGCCCAGCTCGAAGGAACCGTGAAGTACGTTACGTTGAATCTCATGTCTTCTGCCCTCTTTCTCGCCGCGGTGGGGATCATGTACGGGGCCGTCGGGACCCTGAACATGGCGGACCTGGCCCGGCACATGGGAACGGTGAAGCAGCCGGGCCTTGTGACCACCCTCGCCACCCTTTTCCTGCTGGCATTCGGGATCAAGGCAGCCATTTTTCCGCTCTTTTTCTGGCTTCCCGCCTCATACCCCACACCTCCCGCCCCCATCGCGGCCATTTTCGCGGGACTTCTGACCAAGGTCGGAATTTACGCCCTCATCCGCGTGTTCACTCTGCTTTTCGTCCAGGACCTGGAATACACTCACGCCCTGCTGCTCGTCCTGGCGGGGCTCACCATGATCTCCGGCATTCTGGGCGCGCTGGTTCAGAACGAACTGAGGCGCATCCTGTCGTTTGTGCTCGTGAGCCATATCGGATTCATGATCATGGGGCTCGGGATATTCACGCACCTGGCAATCACCGCTTCGGTTTTCTATATTGTCCACGACGTGATCGTCAAGACAGGCCTGTTTCTGGTGGGCGGCGTGGTACGGGCCGAACGGGGCACCTATGAAATGAGCAGCCTCGGCGGGCTGTATTCCTCGAATCCCTGGCTTTCCGCACTGTTTCTTCTCCCGGCGCTGTCCGTGGGAGGAATTCCACCGCTTTCGGGGTTCTGGGGAAAGCTGGTCCTGGTGAAGGCGGGCATGGAAACGGGTCAATACCTCATCGTGGCGACAGCCCTGATCGTGGCTCTCCTGTCGCTGCTCGTCATGATGAAGATGTGGGCCGATGCGTTCTGGCGTGATTCACCCGGGAGTGCCGCCGGGGGAAGCGTGGTATCCGCAAACCCGGTCTCTTTCGAATCGAGGCTTGTATTGTTCTGCCCCATTGGTGTTCTTGGTCTACTGACCCTGGCGGCGGGGATCTTCGCGGAACCCGTGCTGACCGTTTGTTCACGTGCGGCGGACCAGCTTCTCAACACCGAAGAATACATCAGGGCTGTACTGGGAGGCATTCCATGACCACATTTATCCTGAATCTCTTTCTTGCATTTTCGTGGGTTACAGTGACGGGCCACTTTGAACCACTGAACTTCTTCATAGGGTTCATCCTGGCGTATGTTATGCTGTGGCTCGTCAGGAGCGGATCGGCTCCCTCCAATTACTTCAAGAAAGTGCAGCAGGTAATCGGCTTTATCTTCTTTTTCGGGCACGAACTGGTGAAAGCCAACCTTCGGGTGGCCTGGGAGGTGATCCGACCGGGCCACCATATGTATCCGGGAGTCGTCGCCATTCCCCTGGATATCAAGACCGATGCCGAGATCACCATGCTGGCCAACCTGATCACCCTCACCCCCGGCACGCTGACCCTCGATGTTTCCTCCGACCGCAAGATCCTCTATGTCCACGCCATGTACATCGAGGACGTGGACGAATTTACCCGATCCATCAAGGAAGGATTCGAAAAGAGGGTGCAGGAGGTTCTGGGATGAGCCTGATCGAGATTTCCGTCCATTTCTCCACCGCCATGCTCAGCCTTACTGTCGTCTTTGCCTTTATCCGGCTGGTGCGCGGGCCGAGTCTCCCCGACAGGGTGATCGCCCTCGATCTCATGACCACCGTGGGAATCGGAATCATAGCGGTCTACGCCATTTCAACGGACAAGCCCGTATTCCTCGATGTGGCCGTCATCCTGGCACTTGTTTCATTCCTGGGGACGATTGCGTTTGCCTATTACCTGCAAAAGGTAACGGACATTGCAGATTTGAAAGGGGATTGAGATGTTCCAGGAGGCAGTCTGTGCAATATTCCTGATTGTCGGTTCGACATTCATATTCATAGCCGGGCTCGGCATGCTGCGCATGCCCGACCTGTTCATGCGCATGTCCGCATCCACCAAGGCGTCCACACTCGGTGTGGGCTTCCTGCTTACCGCTCTCGCCTTCAAATTCACCCAACTCGATATTGTGAGCAGGGCGGTCGCGGTCATCGTGTTCGTCATACTCACCGCCCCCGTGGCCGCTCACATGATCGGTCGAGCCGCCTACATCGCGGGAGTTCCCCTCTGGTACCGGTCGGTCATCGACGAACTGTGCGGACAGTACGATCGGTGTGATCATCGGCTGGGAAGCATCGATATCCGCACACAGGACGATGAGCGGGCCGAAGGCGATGCGTGATTGTTGCGGTCGCCCGTGCCGCTGCCGGATGAACCAGGTGTTTCCAGTTTGCGGGACGGCGGAAGCAGGTTTTCAGGGAGGCGACGAACCGTCCAATGCGGTTCTCACGCCCCTGGATGTGGGGATAAAGAGTTCCATCCGTGGAAAACTGCTGAGGTCCCGGGCAATTCCGGCGCCCAGGAACGAATTCACCCAGTGAAAGATGTCCTGCCTCAGGATGGAGCGCCTCAGGCTCTTCATCCTTGTCCGTCGTTCTTCGAGATCCATCGTGAACGCATCGTGTATCGCCCTGGCCACCCCGTACACATCGTATGGATTGACAAGCAGGGCTCCATGATGCATCTGCGCGGCAGCTCCCGCAAACTCGCTCAGAATGAGCACCCCGTTTTCCCTGGTATTGCTCGCACAATACTCCTTCGCGACAAGATTCATGCCGTCCTTGAGAGGAGTTACAAGGGCGATTTCGCATGCCCTGTAGTAGGCCACGAGGTCGGCCCGGTGGAGGGACCGGAAGATGTAGATAACGGGAGTCCATCCGACATCCGTATACTGGCCGTTGATTTCGCCGACAAGCCGTTCGATTTCCTGTTTCAGCAGGTCGTATTCGCGGATGCTTTCACGGCTGGGGACAACGATCTGCACCAGCGTGATCGCGCCGCGCAGCTCAGGATACCTGTCCAGGGCCGTCACGAAGGCCTTGAGCCTGTCGGGTATCCCCTTGGTGTAGTCCAGCCGGTCGACTCCCAGCATCAACCGCCTGTTGGGCAGATTGGCCCGGATGGTTCGAGCTCTTTCCGCTACGCCGGGAGTGGAGGCCAGTCCCGCAAATTCGCCGTAATCGATGCTGATGGGAAAAGCACCGACCCGGACCTCACGCTCGAGCGTGACCAGCCTCGACACATGTCCGTGCCCGCAGGCTTTCACTCCCTTTGTCAGTGCCCGCACACAGCCGATGAAGTTTCTGCGGTCCCGCACGGTCTGGAACCCCAGAAGGTCGTATTGCAGCAGGGCATTGAGGATCTGAAAGCGCCAGGGAAGCCTGATAAAGAGGTCGAGAGGCGGGAAGGGAATATGCAGAAAGAACCCGGTGTTTCGCCGGATGCCCAGTTGTTTCAGTTTCTCGGCAACCAGGATGAGTTGATAATCGTGGACCCAGACGTAGTCGTCTTCGGAGGTATGCTCGGCCACCGCCTGCGCAAACTTGCCGTTGACGGCTTCATACACTTCCCAGTAACCGGGTTCGAAGTTGCAGCGGCCTGACAGGTCGTGAAAGAGAGGCCACAGGATTTCGTTGGAGAAGCCGAAGTAGTACTTGCGGACCTCTTCCGCGCTGAGATCCACGGGTTTCAGGGCATAGCCCGATTCCTCCGCCCCGCGCGACAGGAGCTCGTCGAGAAACGAAGTGTCCTGGAATTCATCTGAATTCGCTCCAAGCCATCCTATCCAGAGGCCTCCCCTGTCCCGGAGAACCGGGCCGAGGGCGGTGACGAGCCCGCCCGAGCCGGGAGTGATCCTCCACTTTTCGTCGTCTCCCCTGTTCAACACAATCGGCAGGCGGTTGGACACCACCGCAAGCCTCCTGGTTTCACTCATCCTGTGGCCTCCTTTGTCCCGTGACAACGGACAACCATTTTTCAAGGAAGGTTTTCACCGCTGCACAATCGGGCAGATACCCAGAGGCCGCCGTTCCGGCCTGGAGATCCCCCACCTTGATCCCGATACCCCGGTCAGCGATAGCCCGAAAGGCATCCTCGTCCGTTTCGTCATCCCCCACGTAAACACAGAAAGAGTCCGCCGGCTGGCCTGAGAGCAATTCTCGAAGAGCATCCCCCTTGTTTCTGCCAACTGCTCGAAGTTCAACACCTCCGTTGAACCTTCTGCATTCCAGCCTGCAGGAGTACTCCAGCCGGCGCCATTCCTGAAAAACCCGCTCCTCGAGCCTCATGGCCAGGTTGAGAGGCATGCCGCGCGTGTGAAGAGCCACACTGGCAATCTTGACCTCCAGCCGCGCATCGGCACCCGCGGGCAGAGTGATCCGCAGGGCGGCGCCAAGCCCCTCCGACTGGTCCGGATCGGGATGCACCGCGACGACTTCGCCATCCGGCCCTGCCACCTCAAATCCATGACTGCCCACAATCGTCAGGGCCACACCGTCCAGAAGAGCTGCAACCTCGGATACCGGCCTTCCCGAAACAACAGCCAGGTCCGTTCGCCCAGACCCGACCAGATCCTTCAACAAATCCTTTATTCCAGGCAATGGACGGGCCTTCATGGGATCCACACGAAAAGGAGCCAGCGTCCCGTCGTAATCAAGACCAAGAAAACTTCTTTCGGAGGCCCCCAGCCGCCGCCAAAGATTCACTATTCCCGCCGCCCGGGGGCCAGCATCATCGCAAGACACAATCAAATCCCGCCCCTTTCCTCCGAAAAACGAGCAACACGATAACCACCTCATATGCATACGTTTTTGAATTGAAGTTGCATTCATTCCCAGGTCTGGAGTGACAGAACATCCCAAAACCTGTTGATATTTAAGATGCCAAAGTATATTATAACCACGTCGTGATAGAACATAAAGTGGAAATTTGAGATTTAAATTGTTGAAATTGTATATGCTTGATCCCTTGGACATATACTATCTGACTATCCCCTGGCATCAATCGAATCCGTTTTCATATCGTTCAGTTTGTTATGAAAAAACTGTATCATACCCATGTCAATCATTCTCTGCGAAGTATCCTGGGATTGTGCTTCAAGTCGCTTGTCATGCTTCCTTTTTTCTCCTGGATCATGCTCGATATCAACGAAAGCATTCCCTCATTTCAGCAGGAGGACTGTCTTGACTCCCTGTTTCCTGGTGAATCCTTCGACCTCGCCCTGTTTGTGATGCCATATCCGCCGCACCGGCTTCGATGTTACACCGACGTGCAGCGCAGCGTTTGGTCTGCCTGCCATGATGTGGTTTCGCCATGCACGGTTGCCCTTCCTGGATTCCCGCCTTTTTTATGACATTGTTGCGGTGATGAAGGTGTTGCGGGTGCATTCCACTTTTGTGCGACAACCGTCCGGGCCGCGTTGCCGGATGAACCCTGTTCGAGGGAGAATGCCAATGAAGAAAAAAGCCATCTCATGTCGTCGAATTGTCCTGCTCCTCTGCGCGGCGATCTTGTTCTGCCCCGGGGTTTCCGTTGCGGCTGCCGATGAAAAGGAAAAGAACGCTTCGGTATCCGACATGCTGCCCCTCACCAGCGACAAGGTCGCTCCGGTCCAGACGGAGAGAATCGACGAGGCAGGCAGGAAGCTGGGAGAGCGGATCGAGGCGGCGACTCAGCAGGCTGCACGTCTGTTCGGAGAATGGGTGGCCATCGCCGGTCCCGGAGGCATCAGTGCGGTGAAGCTCGTTTCCTGCTTCATGATTCTTCTTGTGGTGATGGTGTTCGAAAGATTCGTGAGGAGCCGGCTGCGCGAACGATCGAAAAGACCTCCCGCCGAGGATGAACACATCCACTGGGCGCGGATACTCCAGGAAACTCTGGCCGGCCCCTTCACCCTTTTTATCTACACCTACGGCGTTTATGCGGCGGCATCTCCCCTGTTCGCGCATTTCGAGAGTCCAGAGGGAACGAACCCAGTGCACACTGTTGCGCGCAGGATCGCCGATCTGGGCGGCATTGCCGCCATTATCTGGTTCTTTCTGAGGCTCGTGCGCGTGACGGACAGGCAGGTGAAGACCTGGTCCCCGGATTCCGCAGGCATCGCAGAACTGCTTGTCAAGCACTGCAGAGGCCCGTTTCGTTTGTTTGTCTTTCTCATTGCGGCAAGAATTGCGCTCCCTTTTCTCGAAGGCGTGCCACACGTCCACTACCTGCTCACTCACAGCCTCCCTCTGCTCCTGATCGCCGCGGTAGCCTGGCTCATTATCCGCATGGCCAACGTTCTGGAAGACCTCATTCTGGGCCGTTACAACATCGGAATCTCGAACAATCTCACGGCGAGGAAGATCCACACGCAGATCCGTTTCCTGAAAAGATCCTTCGTTATCCTGACCATGCTCATCGCCTTTGCTTCCATGCTCATGACCTTTGACAAGGTCCGCCAGATGGGGACGAGCATCCTGGCGTCAGCAGGAATCCTGGGAATCGTCGTCGGCCTTGCAGCTCAGCGGTCCATCAGCAACCTGCTGGTCGGCCTCCAGATCGCCGTCACTCAGCCCATACGCATCGATGACGTGGTGATCGTCGAGGGTGAATGGGGAAGAATTGAAGAGATCAAATCGACGTACGCGGTTGTACGCATATGGGATTTGAGGCGTCTCATCGTGCCTCTGACCTACTTCACTGAAAAGCCTTTCCAGAACTGGACCGTACATTCCCCGGAAATTTTGGGAACGGTTTTCATCTACACGGATTATTCGGTGCCGGTTGAAGCCGTCCGGGAGAAGCTTCACGCCATTCTGAAAGATTCCACGCGATGGGATGGACGAGTCTGGGGCCTGCAGGTGACCAGCGCCACGGACCGGGCCATGGAACTGAGGGCGCTCATGAGCGCTTCGGACGCCTCGATGGCGTGGGACCTCAGATGCGAAGTCCGTGAAGAACTCATCACGTTCATCCAGCAGCATTACCCCGGCAGTCTTCCCAGAATCCGGGCTCAACTCGAACCCTCGGCGGGGCATAACGGCCTGATTCCCCGGGAAGATCAATCCACTACGCATGAAGACAGGGACGCCGGCCAAGGGCTTCCAAAAGGGCATGGAATAGGTTAATGGTGTACTCGATAACGTCCCCGCGATGAAGTGCTGGAACGAGAGGACCATACGAGATGCTCATCGCCGGGACGAACCGGCTTTCGCTGGGACCCCCAGGTATAGGGGCCTTCGAGCGCGGCGTGTCGTCGGTGTGTTTGAAGAAGAAATGGTTCAACAGCGTTCCGGTGTCGTAAGGTTTTTTCTGTTGCTGCCGGGAACGCGCAATACTGAGGGTGCACATTGAGACATCGGCCGGTTATCGCCCGGCTTCACGGGTTTTGCCTAGGACTCCTGCGGCGCTTCGAGGTGAGTGACCAGACTTTTCTCATCCTGCTGGCGACGGTGGTGGGAGTCGTCGTAGGCGGAGGCACCTATGTATTCGAGAGGATGCTCGAGTATGCCGGGCTGATTTTCTGGACGGTACTTCCGAGTCTGGGCGGGAACCGAACCCTGTGGCTGTTGATCACACCCTGCATCGGAGCGCTGTTCCTCGCCCCTTTCATCCGTTTCTTCCCGAAGGACGCCACAACCGACGGTGTTCCGGCCACCATGGAGGCCGTGGCACTCAGGAACGGTTTCATGCGCTGGCCGAGTTCCTTTCTGCGGATGATCATGTCCTCCCTCACCCTGGGTTCGGGCGGGTCGGCGGGCAGTGAAGGTCCCATTATCCAGATCGGGTCGGCCCTTGCATCGGGGGTCGGTCAGTTTTTTCGCGTATCCGGGAACCGGCTGCGAGTCATCGTCGCCTGCGGAGCCTCGGCAGGCCTGGCTTCCATATTCAACGCTCCCATCGCCGGCGTGCTGTTCGCCCTCGAGGTTGTCCTCGGTGAATTCAACGTGCAGTCCTTCAGCCCCATCGTGATCTCCTCGGTTGTGGCCACCGCCTTTTCCAGGGCTCACATCAGCCATGGGCAGGCTATACACACGATGACGTATCATCCGGGAAGCATGTGGGAAATCGTGTTCTATGCGCTGATGGGCGTGGTTGCAGGTACAGTCGCTGTGATCTTCGTGCGAATCCTGGCGTGGACGGAAGGATTCTTCGAAAAGCGCATCCATCTGCACAGGGCATTGAAGCCTGCGGTCGGGGCACTGGGAGTCGGCGCAATCGGCCTTTTCTACCCCCAGGTGTTCGGATACTCCTACACCCCGATCTACGAAGCCGTCACCGGCCAGTTCAGCCTGGTGATGCTTGCCGTTCTGGTGGGCATGAAGATCCTGGCCACGGCCTTCACTCTCGGGTCCGGCGGATCGGGAGGCATCCTGTGTCCGTCCCTGTTCATTGGAGCCATGCTGGGAGGCGCATGCGGCCAGGTTTTCCAGGCGGCCTTTCCCCACATGGTTACCGACGCGGGAGCCTACGCCATCGTCGGCATGGGAGCCATGCTGGGTGCCGTCGTCCAGGCGCCCATGACCGCCATCATCATGGTCTTCGAACTGACCAACGAATACACCGTCATCCTCCCCATGATGGCCTCCTGCATCCTGGCCACTCTCGTGCAGAAGACGATCCTGAACGGATCGATTTACACCTTGAGTCTTTCCCGAAAGGGAATCGACATCGATGCCGGCCGTGAAATCGGCATCCTGTCGAGCCTCCGGGTAAGGGACATCATGGATGAACATTTTACAGCAGTGCCGCCGGGCGCCTCCTATGAATCCGTTTTGCGCAAATGCCTGACCGGCACGAGCAACTATCTCTACGTGGTGGACGACGACAACCGGCTGGAGGGAGTCATTTCCTTTTCGGACCTCAAGGAATTCGTATTCGAAGAGGGACTCAAGGACCTGGTGCTGGCTCGAGACCTTGCCAATCAGAACCTCGTCTGCGTTACGCCCGATGAATCCCTGGCGTCGTCTCTCAACAAGTTCAGTTTTATCGACATGGAACAGCTTCCCGTCGTGGACCGGCTGGACGGAAAGATCGAGATGAAGGGAGTCATCACCCGGAATCAGCTGCTGAGGGCATATCGGCAGGAGATGCTGAAACGGGTCGTGTCTCAGGACCAGCGGCAGCCACGGCAGCCCCTGTATTGACTCGACGCCCCTTTCCCTGTTAAGCTTCCTTGACTGTTACCCGCGGCGATTGCGGGCGGAGACGGTAAGCGCCCCGTACCCGTAGAGGAATGGCGTGCAAAGGAGGGATTCCCGACAGGTCGAACCATTCGAACTTGGGTCGGCGGCAGATGCTCGGCATCCCGGACGGCCGGCCCTGGAAGGAGAACAGCTGTGAACATGGATCGCGCGATCTTCGATTTGAACGCGAGTGTCGAAGCCACCTCGCTTTACATACTGCTTTGCGCTCTGCTGGACCAGGGATCGCCTCCCACTTTGACCCTGGCCCGCGAAAAATGGAACGGGACGACAGAAAGCCTGGTCAAGGCGGCGGAGGAACTCCTTGAAAGAGGGGTACTCGACGTGGCGCCGCCCTTCAACGATGACGAGCACCTGCATCCCTGCCCGAGAGATCGCTGGCGCTAGTCGCGGTCGATGAAACCTTTTACCCGGGTCGCGTCGTGGATCGGCCTGGGGTCGAGATAGTCCGAGGCAAGATCCAGGTAGTGAGAGAAGCTGTGCTGCATACGCCTTCGTTCATCTTCAGTGATGTTCTTTTTTACCGCAGCCGGTGAACCCACAACGATGGATTCGGGAGGAACCACGGAACCGGGGGTAACCACGGCACCCGCAGCGACGATGGAACTCCTGCCTATTCTGGCTCCATCCATGATGATGGCTCCCATGCCGATGAGGCAGTCGTCTTCGACGACACACCCGTGCACGATCGCTCTGTGACCTACGGTCACCCTGTTTCCGATCTCGAGGAAGAAGGCGGGCGCGGTTACATGCAGGCTGCAATTGTCCTGTATGTTGGTTTCGGATCCGATGCGGATGTAGTGCACATCGGCCCGCACCACGGTGTTGAACCAGATGCTGGACCTGTCGCCTATCACCACGTCTCCGATCACCCAGGCACCGGGAGCGATGTAGACCCTCTCCCCGATCTTCGGCATAATGTCCTTGTATGGCAAAACACTCATCGGACTGGTTCCATCCTTTCCCTGAATCGGGGCACGGCTGTATCGCCGCGCTCCGCGATTCCGCGCAGGTTTTTTACGAACGGGACTTCAGATCCAGGAGACCCGCAACCGTTTTCGACGCGTATTCCACAAACTTTGCGTAGTCCTCGGGCTGCAGATCCCTCGATTTCGCGGGATTGGGTATTTCGTCGGGTGTCTCCACGCAAAGCGGGGTATTCTGAAGCTCCTTTTTCGGAACAACTTCAAATTCCGGTTCCAGACTGCCGGAAAAATACTTCTCCTGAAAAACGGCAAACTTGAGGGCATGCGCGGTAGCATCGAGAACCGCCGTCTTCCCTGCGCCGACGCGCTTTTCCCGAAAGGCCCTGTGAAGCCCCGCCAGGCATTCGCCTCCCTGAGTGCAGGCGATGTGACCGTGGCGATTGGCAAGAAGCATGGCGTCCATGATTTCCTGTTCGGTCACCTCCACCACCTGGAACGCCTCTTCACCGGCAACCCGGCGATATTGATCCACCAGCCGCATGACCCGCGGCATGGATACCGGATTGCCGATCATGGCCGCCTGGGCAACACTCGGCCGGACGGTCACCGGCCGATACCTCCGCCTCTCCGGCCGGGATTCCAGGTAATAGAGGTATACGGGGTTGGCATGTTCCGACTGCACCCCGAAAACCACGGGAAGAGAAGAGATGATCTGCAGGTCGTGAAGTTTGAGAAAACCCTGGAGCACGGCAGTGATGTTTCCCGCGTTGCCGATGGGGACCACCACGGCCAGGTCGGATACGTCGTATTCAAACCACTGGGCGATTTCGTAGCTGTAGGATTCCTGGCCCAGAATGCGCCATGCGTTTTTGGAGTTCATAAGTGCAACGCAATAGTGTTCGGAAAGATGCTCCACCACCTTCATGCAATCGTCAAAGACACCCGGAATCTCGATGACCTTTGCCCCGCTGCCGAGCGGCTGGCCGAGCTGCTGAGGAGTCACCCTGCCGCGGGGAAGGAGCACTGCCGATTTTACCTGGTCTCCCAGGTAGGAAGCATAAAGGGCGGCCGAGGCCGAAGTGTCTCCCGTGGAAGCGCATATGGCCAGGACGTCCTGGAGTCCCCGGTTCCTGATCAGGTAATTCAGGTAGCTGAAGGCACTGGCCATGCCCCTGTCCTTGAAGGAAGCGCTCGGATTCTGGCCGTCGTTTTTGAAATAGAAGGGGATGCCTGCCCAGTCGCGTAGTATTTCACCGGCGGCAATGACAGGGGTGTGCCCTTCTCCGAGATAGATGATGGAATCCAGGGGAATGACCGAGCCGATGAGTTCATGGTAGCGGTAGATGCCTCGCAGAGCCGGGTTGGTCAGCATGCTCCGGTAATCGAAAATCTCCCTCCACACGGATCCCGGCAGAGCCTTGAGGCGGTTCCAGTCCCTGTCCCGTATCATCAGGACACTCCCGCAGCCCGGGCAGGTATAAAGCAGTTCATCTATCCCAAACTCCCCGCCGCATTCCAGGCACTGGTACCCGTAGTCTCCCGAAGGAACGGGAAGGATGCGGCTTCTCAATGCTTCCGGGAACCGATCGATTTTCATAAATGATTTCGCTCCAATTTTCTATGCACCGTTGCATGCAGCGCAGTTCGAACATTTCCGGCCCGCCCGCGGCCTTGAAGGACTTCCTGTTGACTGAGAACTTACCCGAGACCACCCGGCGGAGTTCTCCCTGTTCCACAGCCTTCATATCACCATCGACCTCCCCCAGGCAACCTCCAAGGAACCTTCCTTCCAACACCCGTTCAACACAGGGAGTGTTGCATAAATAATACACTTCAGCCGACAACTGTGTCTTTTTCGCACTCATCAAGGGATGCGGGAAACCTTGACCCCGGATGCACATTTGTGTAAAAGGTTCGAGCAGGCCGCGGTGATGCGGAATTCCCGCAACGTGGCTTCAGGGTTGACCCATTGGCACGTTTTCTGCTAAATGGGGAATCCGAGGAGGAATGTCGAGGGTGAACTACACATATTTTCAGCAGCATACCATAGGCCGGGAGGTTGTTTGCTCGGGAGTGGGCCTTCACAGCGGGGCGAAGGTTTCCATGAAGCTTAAGCCTGCTCCGGCGAACTTCGGAATCAGGTTCCGGCGGATGGACGTATGCGGTCAACCGGTCATCGACGCTCACCATCACCGGGTGGTGGACACTTTTCAGGCCACCACCATCGGTTTTGACGGGGTTGTGGTCGCCACCATCGAGCATGTCATGGCCGCATTCCTGGGAGCAGCCATTGACAATGTACTCGTGGAACTGGACGGTCCCGAGGTCCCGATATTCGACGGCAGTGCGGCTCCTTTCCTCCGCCTTCTGTGGAAGGCGGGAACCCGCCGGCAGAATTCCGTCCGCAACTGCCTGTCCATCGACAAGACGATCCTGCTCAAGGATGGAGAAGCATACATAAAGGCCGCTCCTTCGGACGGTTTCAGGGTTCGCTACGCCATAGAGTATCCGCATCCTCTCGTGGGAAAGCAGGAGTTTCTGTGGGCTTTCGACGAAGACGGTTTCGCAAGGGACATCGCGGGAGCGAGAACTTTCGGATTTCTCAAGGACGTCCAGAAGCTTCAGAACATGGGGCGTGCTCAGGGAGGCTCTCTTGACAACGCTGTCGTGTTCGACGACCGCGGATTGCTCAACCAAGGAGGCTTCCGCTATTCGGATGAATGTGTCCGCCACAAGATCCTGGACTTCATGGGCGACCTCGCCCTCATGGGTATGCCCATCATCGGGTACTTCGAAGTCTTCAAGGCGGGGCACACGCTGCACAGGCGGTTCATCGAGCAGCTCACGGCCAGTCCGGGCTGCTGCACGGTGTCAAGGGCGGCATGCCTTCCCGCCCGGATTTTCCATACGGCTCCCCTTCCGTCCTTTGCCGGCGGCTTTCCACAGATGGTCAAGACTCTCTAGCCGGTCGCCAGGCTCGCACCGGCATATCCTTGCGACCTTCCGGGCTGATTCTCACAGAGTTTTTCCATCGAGAGAATCAGCCGAGGCGATAGTCGCCCGAAGCAATAATCCGCTTGTCACCCCAACCCGCATTCGCTAGAATCCCCGTCGTTGCATCCACCATAAATCTCAATCAACTGACATTATGACAATTATCAGGTCTATAGCGGTTTATGGCTTTCTTGCGGCGATCTGCGTGCTTCTCTTTTCTTTGCCTGTCCAGGCCAAGAACGGTGCGGAAATCGTCGATATTTCCGTGAGCCTGGATACCGGCAATCTCGAAGTCGGTTTTCGTCTCATCAACTGCTTTACTCCCAAGATGGAAGAGGCCATCAAGAGCGGCGTCAAGACCACCTTTCGCTTCAGGATGGTCCTCGATAAACCCGGTCTTCCTCCTTTCAGGTCTCAAATCCTTGACAACACACTGGAACACACGATCAAGTATGATCTCCTGAAGAATGAATATCATATTCAAATTCCCGAGCATCCTGATAGAATCATCAGGACGAGAGATTTCGAGGAAGCCAGGCAGTGGATGAGCACTGTCGGGAACCTGCCTCTCATTCCTCTCTGGCGGCTCGAAAAGGGCGTGACCTATGAACTGCGTCTCAAGGCGGAGCTTTCCAAGAGTTCCCTGCCCGTCATTTATCGGTATGTGTTTTTCTTCGTCTCCCTCTGGGATTTTGAAACGGCATGGTACAGGGTCGATATATCACGCTGAAACCCGACCGATTTACCGGAATCATGCATCCCGGTCAGAAGCATCGACATGAACACCGACGGAATTACCCCGGCTCAGAAAAAGCGGCGCTACCGTGAACGTATTCTCGTAGTGCTTGCCCTCATTCTCATCGTTTCCTTCGGCCTCGTGGAAGGCTGGTTCTTTCAGCTGCAGTCCGACCTGCCTCTAACCGGCAACATCCTGCTTTTCGCCTTCATCAATATCAACGTCATCCTGCTGCTGATCCTCGCTTACCTCGTTCTGCGCAATATCGTGAAACTCGTGTTCGAGCGGAAACGAAACATCCTGGGGCATCAGTTGAGAACCCGCCTGGTCATCGCATCCATTGGGCTTACCCTCATTCCGACCATTCCTCTGTTCTGGCTGGCGACTCAGCTGATTTTTTCCAGCCTCGATCACTGGTTGAGCCAACAGGTGGGCCAGTCGCTCGAAGAATCTGTCAGTTTTGCGAAAGATTACCTCAAGCAGGCGGAAGACAGCCTGGCGGAAGACAAACTGCAACTCCAGACAGAACTGGTGGAGTCCTGGGCCATCGGGAAAGGCGCTTCCATCGAACGTCACCATCTGCCGCCGGCTCTCCTTTCCCGCCTGCATTTCCATGGCTGTTATTATTTCAACGGTGCCGGGGAACTCGCCTGGGAGGTGCAGAAGCCGGGCATGCCCACCCCGGACGTCTTCATGTTTCGAAGCATCCTTGCGCGGGAACCAGAAAACTCGGTTAAACCCGTTGCGTTATATTCCGGCAGTAAGCAGGAAGGCTTGATCACCCGGATTGTTTTCAGGTCCCAAGACGAACCCGTCGCCGGGATCGATGAAGAACTGGTGGTCCTGAGGCTTCTTCCCACGCAGATCACCGAGAGGCTGCAGGCAATCACCACGGGCTACGAAGACTATCTCCAGCTGAAGCTTCTCCACAGTCCCCTGAAGAGAAGCCATTTCATTACTTTTTCCATTGTTACGCTGCTCACCATTTTTGCCGCCATCTGGTTCGGTTTTTTCATGGCCAAGAGCCTGACTGTACCCATACGGGACCTGGTGTCCGCCACTCAGAAGGTGGCGGAAGGAGACCTGGATGTCTATCTCCAGTCGGACCGCCGGGACGAACTGGGGATGCTGATCACATCGTTCAACAGGATGGTGAGAGACCTCCGGGAGAGCCGTGAACAGCTTGCCGGTGCCTACCTCGCCCTTCAGCAGAGCCATGGAGAGTTGGAAGACCGCCGCCGGTACATGGAGATCGTCCTGAAAAACGTTGGGGCCGGGGTGGTGAGCGTGGATGCGAAAGGGAGGATCATGACGATGAACAAGTCCGCCGAGGCTACCTTCGGGCTCGAGGCGGAGCAGGTGCGGGGGAGCCATTATTCTGAATTCCTCGGGCCGGACCACATGGAAATTGTCCAGTCTTTCCTGGACATGCATCGCCAGAGCCGCCAGCTGCATCTCGAACAGAAGGTCCAGGTCATCGTGGGCAACCGCCCCATTATCCTACTCATCAAAGCCTCCGTGTTGAAAGACGACCGGGATGAGCGCATTGGGGTCGTGGCGGTATTCGATGATCTCACGGAACTCGAGAAGGCTCAACGCATGGCCGCATGGCGGGAGGTGGCCCGGCGCATCGCTCACGAAATCAAGAACCCTCTCACCCCCATTCAGCTTTCCGCTCAGCGGCTGCGCCGCAAGCATGCAGAACTCCTGGAGGGGGACGGATCCGTTTTCGACGAATGCACCCGGACCATCATCCAGCAGGTGGAGCACATGAAGCACCTGGTCAACGAATTCTCCAAGTTCGCCCGGCTTCCCAGAGCTCAACTCGTGCCGAGCGATCTGTGTGCCATCGTGGAAGAGAGCCTTGCCCTGTACAGGCACAACTACCACAATATTTCCTTCCTGCTGGAAAAACCCGACCGTATGCCCCCGCTCCGGCTCGACCCCGATCAGATGCACCAGGTCATGATCAATCTCCTGGAAAACGCCATTCATGCCCTGGGAGACGCTTTCGGGCAGATCACCGTGCGTCTGTCTCATGACCCTGTATTGAAGATCGCGAGGCTCGAATGCGCCGACACGGGGCACGGAATATCCGCCGAAGACAAGCTGCGCATTTTCGAACCCTACTATTCGACCAAGCTCAAAGGAACCGGACTCGGCCTGGCCATCGTTGCCGGGATTGTCGCCGATCACAACGGGTTTGTGAGGGTCAGGGACAATGACCCGAGGGGCACGGTGATTACGGTTGAGCTGCCGGGCTAGGAGGGGTATCGTGGTGTGGACCTGGTATACGGAGGGTCCCGGAGCCGTGAACTCGGGAACCCCGCAATTCCGGAGGACATTGTGAAGCAGAAGATTCTTGTGGTTGACGATGAATTGAGCATCCTCCAGTCCCTCAAGGGCGCCCTGCAGGACGAAGGCTACCGCGTGAGTCTCGCTGCCACGGGAGAGGAGGCCATCGAGGATGTGCGCAGGGACCCGCCCGACCTGGTGCTTCTCGACGTCTGGATGCCGGGAATCGATGGTCTTACTGTCCTGAAGGATCTCAAGAAGTCCCATCCCCATCTTCCTGTGATCATCATATCCGGACACGGGAATATCGAGACGGCGGTTCGCGCCACCAAGCTCGGAGCGTTCGACTTCGTGGAAAAGCCCCTTTCCCTCGAACGTATCCTGGTATCCATCCAGAACGCCCTCGAATTCCAGCGCATCCAGGAAGAGAACCGCATGTGGCGGCAGCAGGCGGACCGTCGCTGCCACATGACGGGAAGCAGCCCGGTGGTCGAGAATCTCCGCGGGCAGATTGCGCGGGCAGCCCCCACCAGCGCCACCGTGCTTATCACAGGCGAAAACGGGACGGGAAAGGAGCTTGCCGCCCGGATGATCCACAAGCTGAGCAAGCGGAGCCAGAGGCCCATGGTCGAGGTGAACTGCGCGGCCATTCCCGAGGAGCTGATCGAAAGCGAGCTCTTCGGCCACGAGAAAGGGTCCTTCACGGGGGCATACGAAAGGAGGAAAGGCAAGTTCGATGCCGCCAACGGCGGCACACTGTTTCTGGATGAAATCGGGGACATGAGCCTGAGGACCCAGGCCAAGATCCTGCGGATCCTCCAGGAACAGGTCTTCGAACGTGTGGGTGGATCGAAACCCATCCAGGTGGACGTCCGGGTCGTCGCAGCCACCAACAAGGACCTGCACCTCGAAATCGAATCCGGGCGTTTTCGGCAGGACCTTTATTACCGCCTGAATGTCATCCCCATCTACGTCCCGCCCCTGAGGGAAAGGCTCCAGGACATCCCCCTGCTCGTCGGAGAATTCCTCAACGATATCGCCCAAGAAAGCGCTCTGGGCGTCAAGACCATCGATCCGGGGGTCTTCGGCATCCTGCAGCAGTATCACTGGCCGGGTAACGTGAGGGAACTGCGCAACTTCATCGAGCGGCTCATGATCATGACACCCGGGCAAGTCATCCGGCCGGAAGACCTGCCCGCCGATTTCCGCAGGCAGCTGCGCAAACCGCTCGACGAGGAAAGCCCTTTCCGGCAATCCACACTCAAGGAAGCAAGGCATTCCTTCGAGCGCGAATACCTCCTGAAAAAACTCGATGAATACGGATGGAACATCTCGCTTACCGCCGCTCGCATCGGAATCGAACGCAGCCATCTGCACAGGAAGATGAGGGCACTTGGAATTCGAGAGACCGAAGAGGCGGCGGGAGGCACGGAACCGGAATCCCACACGGGAGGAGCCGCATCCGCAACGTAGCACAGGAATGGATTCCGCGTCGATGCCGGCCTCCAACCAGGGTTCACAGCCTCGGCCCCTCTGCTCCAGACTCTCCGTGGAAATCCAACGGGCAGCCTGGTCTCACGGTGACAATGCGGCGGTCACAAGCGGCGGTCACAAGCAGCTTGACACCTTTTCCTCAAGATGTTAATTTCCCCGAGCATTGTCGGGACGTGGCGCAGACTGGTTAGCGCGCTTGCTTGGGGTGCAAGAGGACGGAGGTTCAAATCCTCTCGTCCCGACCATGAGTCGAAGACAGTAAAGCCCCTTCCGGGTGGAAGGGGCTTTGTTGTTTTCGGGCGGAGAGCGTCTTGATACCCCTGAAGAACCTTTGAAAAGGACCGAAACGCTGCTGAGCAGGCGACCAGACTGGCATCAGGTTCTGGGTAGACGGTGGGGGTTTCAGCAGTACAGCGAGGTCACCCCGGCGCTACCGCCAGGGCCGGCAGATGGAGAACCTGCCAGCCTTGGCGCTGTAGGACTGGATTTAACCTTTCAGTTTCGCCATATACTGCAGAGTTCGAAAACTGAATTCCTTTAGGAAGTTTTGTCCCGAATACTGATAGGAAGTCGGTTTATCGAGGGCAGAAGTCAAAATGAAAATGCGCCATTGGGGGTCTTCCTCAGCACATTTTCTCTCGCCCGCGGTAATTGGGAACTGCAGCGAAGTTCCCCGTATACCCTTCACCTCAACGTGTTCCTCCATGCCATCCATTGTACAAACCAAGTCATACCCGCGCTTGAGTTTCTCTACTGAAATGACCTTCCAACCTTCATCCCTATATAGTTTGGTTACAAAACTCACTGCGGCT
Organism: Syntrophobacteraceae bacterium; assembly: GCA_013314815.1. Classification (GTDB taxonomy): domain Bacteria; phylum Desulfobacterota; class Syntrophobacteria; order Syntrophobacterales; family Syntrophobacteraceae; genus JABUEY01. The sequence continues at coordinate 1,016 of JABUEY010000048.1, read as the reverse complement.
TTTTCAACTTCTTCATTGGATTCAGAGTCACCGAATCCCGCTCCCACGGCTGCCGGCGGAGGAGATTCCACTTCGATATCGTCAGGGTCGGAAACTTCAGTTTTCCCCTGCTCTTCAATCGGCACTTCGATCCGGCGATCCGATCTCTGAGACTCCTCAGAAGTAGGCCCTTCGAAATTCTCCTGCAAGGGCACAATATTCGCAAGCGTCGAATCGCTTTCCTTTAAGACCTCGAAATTATTGCAATTCAAAAACATGAGATTGTTTTTCCCGACCTTGGCGGCCACTACGCGCACCAGGTGTTTTGCAGAAAAGGTACTTCCCATGTATTCAGCCAGGTACTCCTGATAGTAGCCGCCGTTTTCGACAAGTTCAAATGGCGGCTCAACTCTCCCACCATGACCTTTCCCTTGATCACCCAACAGCCTGATCTTCAAACCGCGGTTGACATCCTGTACTCCAATGAGGATATCCCCAGCCTTTGCACCGGTTTCCTTAACCGTACCTGATGGTGTTCTTCCCATTGTCCCTTCTCCTTTATGTCGGTCAATTCTCCTTCAGATAGGCTGCAGTTGTCTAAAAGGATTCATTCCTCCTGTTTAAGAACGTAGAAAGCACCCGAAACCCTGACGGCCAACGAAATGAACGGGGCAGAATCATTCCCCATGGCATTTAATTCTTTCTCCGCAATGCTGAGATTGAACTGAACCATGTTGAGGGAGATAGTGATTGTCTCCACCCTGTCGTCTGCCAAAAGTCTTGACAGCCTTGAAATCACTTAGCCAATCTCTACCTACTGGAAAGAAGAAAAAAAAAGCCGCATGCATAGTGCATGAGGCATCAAAGATGTGGAGCCAGACACAATTACTGCGCGACTCCCATAATTTGTGTTAAATTATACACCTGAATTGCTCTTGATGCAAGCGATTTATCCACCAGGATTTATCCATCCAAACAAACCAAGCCGGCCTGTGAAGGGACATCATTGTATCGAAATGATTATCGGGCCCTCTAGA
>JABUEY010000233.1 GCA_013314815.1 Syntrophobacteraceae bacterium | reverse complement strand
GGAAAAAAGTGCTTGCCATCGATGCCGACCCCGACGCCAACCTCGGCAACGGCCTCGGAGTTGCCGATGCGTCCAGCCTGGTTCCGCTTTCGAGCATGAAGGAACTGGTGGCCGAACGAACGGAATCGGTTCCCGGGAGTTTCGGAGGTTTCTTCAAAATGAATCCACGGGTGGACGATCTGCCGGAACAGCTCTCCATCTCCGCCGGTGAAGGAATCCGGCTCATGGTCATGGGAGGCGTCAAGAAAGGAGGCACCGGCTGCGTCTGCCCCGAAAGCGTACTGATCAAGAACCTCATGCAGCACCTGATTCTCAGGCGTGACGAGGTGATCATCATGGACATGGAAGCCGGTATCGAACATCTCGGCCGAGGAACATCGAAGGCGGTCGATTGTCTTGTCACCGTCGTGGAACCCGGGCGCCGCAGCGTGGACACGGCCCTGAAGATCGAACGGCTTGCCGCGGACATCGGCCTGAATCGCCTTGCACTGGCCGGAAACAAGATCCGAGGCGCACTGGACCGGGAGTTTCTTTTGAAGTACCTTCCGAATCACCGCTTCCTCGGATTTATTCCTTATGACGACAAGATCATAGAGGCGGACCTGCGGGGTGTCTTCCCCGAAGATATGGCACCCGGGACCCGAAACAAACTTGAAGAAATAGCACGCAACCTGGCAGGTCTCTCCAATGAGGCATCGTCTTTGAAATAAGGCAAAGAGAGGGATCCCATGATCGATGTTCAAAACCGCATGGACCACCGGAACATCAATGTGGACAAGGTGGGAGTAAAAGACATTCGCTATCCCATAACGGTAATGGACAAAAACAACGGCCTGCAGCACACCGTCGCCTCCATCAACATGTATGTAAACCTGCCCCGGGAATTCAAGGGTACGCATATGAGTCGCTTTATCGAGATCCTGAACGATTTTCACGGGAATCTCGATATACGTGAATTTTCGGTGATTCTCGCATCCATGCAGGAACATCTTCAGGCGGAGTCCGCACATATCGAGATCAACTTTCCCTACTTTGTCCGAAAGCTTTCACCGGTTACGTCCAGTCCGGGCCTGCTCGAATACCTGTGCAGGGTCTCGGGATCTCTGGACCGGAAGGAGGGCTACGACCTGGTGGTCGAGGTGAATGTTCCCATCACCACCGTCTGCCCATGTTCCAAGGAAATCAGTGCTTACGGGGCGCACAATCAGAGGGGAATGGTGCGGCTGGCCGTTCGTTTCAAGCGTTTCGTCTGGATCGAGGACCTGATCAGGCTTGTCGAGTACGCGGCATCGAGTGAAGTATATTCCGTATTGAAGAGGCCGGACGAAAAATACGTTACGGAATCCGCCTACGAGAATCCTAAGTTTGTGGAGGACGTCGTTCGTGATATAGCCAAGGAGTTGAAAAGCGATTCGAACATCAGCTGGTTCCTGGTGGACGTGGAAAACTTCGAATCCATTCACAATCACAGCGCTTATGCCTGCATCGAACGCGGAAAGGCCGGCCTCCCTGTATAGGCTCCGTGCGTTCGCCTGCAGGGGTCCGGACGGCAAAGGCATCCTTCTGTCAGGGCTCCCATGAACGGTCACGTTGCCCTGAACGTCGGAGTCGATCGTGCCCGGGAACAGGTCCCAATGGAAGGTTCAACGCGACTCGAAGAAATCTGCAGGGCGATGGAGGATCCCGCCTTTTACCCCCACCCCGTCTCCCGGATCGAATTCAAGGAAACCCATATTTCCGCCGTCTTTCTCACCGGAACCTGGGTCTACAAAATGAAGAAGCCGGTCGATTTCGGCTTCCTCGATTTTACGACCATCGAGAAAAGACTCGAGTTCTGCAGGCGTGAGGTTCTTCTCAACCAGCGGTTGAGTCACGGTGTTTACGAAGGCGTCGTGTCGATATGCCGCGGAAAGGATGGCAGGCTCCGCCTGGGCGATTCAGGGGACGTGGTCGAATATGCGGTCAGGATGAGGCAGCTTCCCGAGGAGACCAACCTGGCTGTTCTGATCGAGAAGAGAATGGTGTCACCGACGGACATGACGGCCCTCGGGGACAGGCTCGCCAGGTTCTATCGCGCCGGCTCCTGCAGCCCCGAGATTGACCGGTTTGGCGACCCCGAGGTCATTTCCTTCAACATGGAAGAAAACTTCAGGCAGGTGGAACCCTTTGTAGGCAGCCTTGTGGACGAAGAGTGGTGGGAGTTCATCCGGCAGGCGAGCAGGGCGTTCTTTCAGTACAGACTGGAGTTTTTCCAGAAACGAATCAGCGCCTGCAGGATTCGCGACGGGCATGGGGATCTTCGAGTCGAACACGTTTACTTCTCTGACGGCATCCAGATCATCGATTGCATCGAATTCAACGACCGCTTCAGATTCGGAGATGTCGCCATTGACCTGGCTTTTCTTCACATGGACATGGAGCGCCTCGGGCATTCGGAATTGAGCCGCATGGTCCTGGAGTCCTGTGTGAAGCAGTCCGGGGACGGCGGACTTTACGAATTGCTGGATTTCTATGCCGCATACCGTGCCGTGGTCGCGCTGAAGGTCGCCTGCCTGCGCTCCACCGAAGTGGAAGATCCCGTCACCATTGCCGAACTGCACGGGAAGGTCCGGGAATATCTTCACCACGCGTACCGCTACGCCCTGCAGTTCAGCCGACCTGCTCTGTGGGTCTTCTGCGGTCTGCCGGCGACGGGAAAATCCGCCCTCGCCCTTGAGGCGGCTCAAACTCTGGACATCGCCCTGTTTCAGTCCGACAGGATCCGAAAGGAATCGGCCGGGAAACCGCCTGAAACGACCGTCGTGGCCTACGGCAAGGGGCTTTACCGCCGGGAGTTGCGCCGCAGGGTCTACGCGGAGCTGCTGGCGAGGGCGCAGGAGCAGTTGAAAAGGGGGAGATCCGCCATCCTGGACGCGACGTTTTCCAGTCGAAAGTGGCGCGAGGAGGCCGCAAGGCTTGCCCGAGACTGTGATGCCTCCCTGCTGCTCGTGGAATGTGTGTGCAGCGAGGAGACGATCCGAAAGAGGCTCATGCACAGGGAAACCGAGAAGGGGTTGTCGGATGCTCGCCTTCGGCATCTCGATGACATGATAGCCGAATTCGAACCCGTAACCGGGATCAGCCCGGAGTGTCACCTGCGAATCGATACGGATTCGGACTTTGTGGATGC
>JABUEY010000232.1 GCA_013314815.1 Syntrophobacteraceae bacterium | reverse complement strand
AGCCATAGCCCTTTTCCTCCTGCTCTCAGGGCTACACTATACCACATAACCTTCCGATTTGCCTATTTTTTATTCCTATTAAACCATAAAAATCCACTCCCAGGCCCTACAATTACGACACAGTCTCGTACCTGGATATGCCCAGGCAGTCGAGGACGGCGGGAGGCCGGCGCAGGAGGTCTTCGTAGTTGACGTCGCGAAGGATCTTGACGCTCACGTTCCCGTTGAGGATGGATCCGATGGCCGGCAGGGTCTTGAACGGTAAGCCGGAGTTCTTGCAGATGTTCACGATGCGCCTCATGGCCGGGCCGGTGGCCGACGGGACGGAGATGAAGACTTCGTCGATGGGGAGAGTCCGGGCCAGGTCGGGGAGGATGTCCACGGAACCGAGCACCCGCACGCCGTGCACGCTGCGGTGGTGCTTGGCCGGGTCGTCGTCGAGAAGACCGACGACATCGTAGTGAAGCTGCGGGTTGTCGAAGATCTCGCGAAGCATCTTTTCCGCGGAGCCTCCCGCTCCGATGATGAGCACTCTGCGGCGGGCGCCGTCGTCACGGCCGCGCAGGTTGGGAAGAGAGAAGGCTCGAAGCCCGTGCGGGCTGTTCATGGCGTTGTAGTAGGACCGGATCACCATGCGAAGGCCTCCCGTGATGAGAAACGCAAGGCCGCAGTCGATGAGAAAGACGGATCGCGGAAAGCCCTGGAACCCGTAGGCGTAAAGGACGAAGGTGACGACCAGCGCCGACGAAAGAAGCGACGCCTGGGCGAGCTTCCAGAAGTCTTCGACTCCCGCGTAGCGCCACATGCCTCGGTAGAGCCCGAACAGGAAGAAGACGACCAGCTTTGCCGGGATGAGAAACGGCAGCACCAGCCCGATGCCGTGCAGGTCCGCCGGAGTCAGCCGAAAGTCGAACCTCAGGACGTACGCCATCACAAACGATGCGGCAAAAATCGCCGCGTCGGAGAGAATCATGACGTAAAAGCGCGGGTTTTTGAGTTGATGGCGCATAGGGGAGAAAGAAGGTGTCAGGTGTAGGGAAGATCGTGTCAGCTATGGATGGATGAAGGTTTGGTGCCGGCTGCAAAGGGTGGCGTGTCCCGCCGGGAGCAGTATGAAATGAAGAGCGGAAGGCTCTTCAGATTCCGCATCCGACTGCCAACCGGTTCCCCCCGGCACACGGCACTCTTGGACTTCCCCTGTTACTTGCGTTCTTTTGCGCTGATTTTCGCAGTCCTTGCACAGCTCCGCCAACTAAGTTACACTCCGCATGCGGTGCAACGAAGCTGGAATGAAGAAAATGTCCCAGGCAAAACGCCCGGATCGTCCCGCTGATCACGCCAACCAAGTATCCGGATTTTTGTGCAAGAGTCAAGAATAAACTTGCATCAAACAAAAGGAACCCGTGAAAAGCGAACCATTCCGGCGCAGATGAATCGGGCAGGACCTGGTATTGTTTTGCAGCAGTTGCGGGAAGGATGGTTTCAGTCGAAGCAGGCGGTTGAGGATAGATTGTGGGGCTATTCACAAAGTCATAGGAGCCATGATGGAATGTCGCCTGCGTTCGGGTGCGAGGACGATGGGCAAGCGGGCGGGAAGAGGTTGCCGCGGAGGTGTGCGATGAGGTGGAGACGGTTGCCCGCGGGCGTGGCGGGAGTTGCCGGGGGACGGGGAAAAGGGGAAGGTGAGGGGGTTGATTTCAGGGGGAGTTGCTCGTATGCTCTGCAGTCTGGCACGTGAGGACGGGATGGATTGTGCACCGGGATCGGCCGGGTGCGGATCCGCCCGGAGTCGGACGAATCGGGAAGGTGGGCCTGGGATGGCGGAGGACGTTGTGAAGAAGGCGGAAGAGTTCAAGGATCAGCTGGAGGACGCATGGAGGCGGATTCCCAAGCCGTTCAGGAACGAACGCACCATTCGGGGAAGCCTGCGATGCCGCCTGTTCGGGATCCTGGAAAACGGCGGCCTGCGCCCCGTGGCGGATTATATGCCTCCAAGGATCGCCGACCGGCCGGTGGATGTCATCGCTCTCAAAGACGACCTGGAAGTGGTGTACGCCGTGTGCATCGACACCGTGGTGACCCTTGCCGCCGTGAAGAGCCTCAACAGCTTCGAAGCCGCGCGCAAGATCATCTTCACCACGGGGATGCTCGAAAAGAAGGTCCAGGAAAGCCGGTTCTTCCTCAGCGGCGATATCGAACACGTACACCTGAGGCCGTGAAGGCGGGCGCCTGCGCAAAGGAGGAGGTTCCCAAGGAAAATTCCCGTGGCGGACCGATTTCAAGGGGCGCCTGCGCAAAGGAGGATGTCTCCCTGCTCCCCGCTTTCGTACGGGGGGGTCAATGGGATCCGGCGGCCTTGCACCGGAGGTTGGGCCGGCCTCACCCTGGGCCGTGTCCCGATGCGTTCACCCGGTTCTGCCGGCAGATTTCCGTGAGCCGGGCTCACAACCAGATTGACCCGGCATGCACGGGGAATCTTCCGCAGGGGGCCGGCTTCTGCGGCCGCCGGACGATTTGTTCCAAAGATTACGCGACGGCATGCGTATTTTGTGCGTTTCACAACAAGCTAGAAACAATCGGAATTTGCCTTGACAAGCCTTTGGGCGTGTGCAATAAGCAAATTAAGCATTGCCGCAAAACGAATAGTGTGATGAATGTGAAATCGCGTATTAGCTGAAAATACGATTACAATAAGATTTATACGGGGGGAATAAGGAGTTTCTGAAACATCGCCTTACTGTTGTGTCCTTCTTCTGAGATTGTGCTTCTTCGGTTCTTGCTTTCGAAAACGGACTTCTTACGTGGTGCTGGTGGTTAAGCTGGAAGATCATCCCGTCTCCCGAGCATCGCAGGATCTCTCGCTCTCATTCTGCAGTTCCAATTCTGTAACTTCTTAAGATCACGTTGCTTACGGCATTGCTGCTCCCGGGGTGATACGACTTCGTTCCGGAAAGTGCTGACTTTCATTGCGGGTGATTCGCCTTCCGCGGACAGGCGGTGAAGCACTGCGAAGGGTTCGACACTCGCGCGGGCGGGTGTGCGCGGGGTCATGTTCCGGGCTGCCGGGGGGGGCGGACCGGCGGGCATGACGACGAAGGCCTGCCGGGCATCATCGATTCGTGGCCGTAGGCCGGTTTCGGCCGGGGTTGGACAAGGCGACGTCGACGGGCTCCTTTCATTACGATT
>JABUEY010000231.1 GCA_013314815.1 Syntrophobacteraceae bacterium | reverse complement strand
AAGCATCTTGCAGACTTCTCCTCGCCTGCCGGTGGTTGGATTTGGCAATCAACCAACTCGCCCTTGGGCATCTGGTGGATAGCCGTCGCGCCAACTCGAATGTTATAAATCGATACGACACGGTCTCCTTCGCGGGAATGACGGTGGGTATATTCGCGGGAATGACGGTGGGTATATTCACGGAAATGACGGTGTGAATTTTGCGCAATGACGTCGCGATTGTTGTGCAATGACGTCGCGATCTTCGCAGAAATGTCGTTGTGATGCCATCGATCTATTGCATGAAAAGCACCTGAGTACTCGTTTGCCGGATGAACCAGAAAAAGTTGCGCAGGGAAACCTGGAACCCGCATGTGTCCTGTTGTCCGAATGTTATTGACAAAATGACCGGCATCTCTATACTTAGTTGTTTACACATTTTGAGTAGAGGAATAGCATGCGGATACGTGTCGACGAGATACCGGATTCAGGGCGTTTTCTTCATCTTCACTGGGGCCAGGAAAAACTCAGGCAGTATCTGGCGCAGGACGATCCCTTCGAACTGGACCTGCTTCGACCGGTCAACGTGGATCTTGAAATATCCAAAAAAATGGATCACATCCATGTGACCGGATCGGTGAAGGGCTCACTCCAGGTTGCCTGCCACCGGTGCCTCAAGAGCTTCCCGTGGGCACTCGATGAGGCCGTCGACGTGGTCTTGGTGGAAGAAGAGAGACTTCCTGACGATGAGGAGATCGAACTCGATGCGGATGAACTCGAGCTGGAAATTTTCGATGGGCTGGCCATCGAGGTGGATCGCCTGATTGCCGAACAGATCTTTCTTGCCCTGCCCTACAAGGTGCTTTGCTCCGAAACCTGCAAGGGCATCTGTCCCGGGTGCGGAGTGAACCTCAACGATGAGACATGCACGTGCAAACAGGACGAAAACAAGTCGGCATTTTCCGTTTTGAAGGCGATCAAGGCCCGATTGCCGGATTCGTGAGAACTTGTAAACATTTGGACTCGAAAGCGTCTCTCTCAGGAAACACGCCCCTGCCTGCCTGTCGATGCCTGTCCGAAATCCCCCCTCCATCCCCAGGTCGGACAGAAACCAGTGCGATGAGGGCTTCCGAATGAGGCTTCGCAGACTCTCGAAACGAACGGGCATGCATCCCCATCAGTGCGGTATCCATCCATTCCCCGGCAGGGAAGAGGGGCACCGTCATTTCCAGGCTGTCCGAAAACCGATTTTAGTATTTCCGGGTATCGGGAACCATAAAACTCAGATAGGGAAGGAGACCAGAAAATGGGTGTACCCAAGAAGAAAACATCCAAGTCCAGGCGAGACAAGAGGAGTGCTCACCATGGACTTTCAACACCATCCACATCCCGGTGTCCGCAGTGCAACGAACTGCGCCTGCCTCACCGGGTATGCCCCGGCTGCGGATATTACCGTGACAGGGTCGTTTTGAATTTCGAAGAAGAGTAAATCCGGCGCTCCGTCGGCAGAAGGTCCGGACCGATGAAGATCGCGGTGGATGCCATGGGTGGAGATCATGCTCCGGAAGCGGTGATTGAAGGAGCGATCCTGGCACAACCCCACTGCGGCGCTGAACTCGTGCTGGTCGGCAACGAGGCGCGTATTTCGGGGCTGCTGCTCCGTGGCGGAGAAGCTCGGTCCATGAAGGTGGTCCATGCACCCCAGGCCATAGCCATGGGGGAAGCGGGGCCCATGGCGATCCGAAGAAAGCGGGAATCCTCCCTGCTGGTGGCCACTCGACTGCTGGCCGAAGGGGAAGTCGATGCGGTCGTCAGTGCGGGAAACACGTCGGCTGTCGTGGCGGCAGTAAAGTACCTCATCGGCCTCCTGCCGGGCCTCAGACGCCCGGCAATGGCCGTCCCGCTCCCGACCTATTACGGGAAACTGGTTCTGCTGGACGCGGGAGCCTATGCGGAAGCCCATACGATTCACCTGGCCCAGTCCGCCGCGCTGGCTGGCGCATACCTGCACATAACGGAAGGATTGGATCGTCCCCGGATCGGCCTTCTTAACATCGGACGAGAACCCATCAAGGGAATCAGGGTCATCCAGCGAGCGTTCACTCTCTTGAACAGATCCAGCCTCCACTTCATCGGGAACGTCGAGCCTCATGACCTCTTTGCGGATCTCACGGATGCCGTCATCTGTGACGGCTTCGTCGGGAACGTGGTGCTCAAGATGTACGAAGGGTTCTCGGAAACGCTGTCGCAGTTCCTCGCATCCCGGGCCGAACAGTACGGTGGAGGCCAGGCCGGAAACGTCCTTCGGCAGGCTCTCGACGAATTTCGCAGGTCCTGCTGCTATGAATGCATCGGGGGAGCCCCTCTTCTCGGTGCCAGGAAAACCGTGGTCGTGGCTCACGGACGATCCCGGCCGCCTGCCATCGCCAATGCGATCCAGCTCGCTTCTCATTTCGTGGGCAAAAGGGTCTACGAACAGATGTCGGAGGAGTTGGAAAAAGACGGGATCCTGACGGACCTGAAGCACCAGAACGCCTTGCTTATGCTCGAGACCCTTCGAAATAAATGGGGATTTACTCAAAAATAAACCTTGTCCCCTGTTCCGAAACACCACATTTCCCCTGGGCGGATCGCCTCCAGGTGGAGAGGAGAAACATCGTGGATTATTTCTTGACCGAAGAACAGAAGATGATCCAGGATCTGGCCGCCCAGATCATGAGGGAAAAGATTCGGCCCGTGCGAGCTCAGCTGGACGAGCAGGAAGAGTTCCCGTGGGATATCATGAAGATCCTGGCTCAGTCGGATCTTTTCGGACTTTATATACCCGAGGCCTATGGCGGTATGGGGGGAGGCATCCTGGACAACTGCCTGGCCATCGAGAAGCTTGCCGAGGGGTGCATCGGCATTGCCACCTCTTTTGCCGCCAGCGGCCTGGGGGCCTACCCCGTCCTGCTCTACGGCAGCGAGGCGGTCAAGCAGGCATACCTGCCCGACATCGCCTCCGGCAAAAGGCTCGCCGCTTTCGGCCTCACCGAATCAGGAGCCGGCTCCGATGTCTCGGGCATTCAGACCACGGCTGTGCGGGATGGAGACCACTACATCCTGAACGGCACAAAACAGTGGATCACCAACGGCGGAGAAGCGGAAATCTACTCCGTACTGGCCATAACGGACCGGTCCAAGGGTCCCAGGGGAGCCAGCTTCTTCGTGG
>JABUEY010000047.1 GCA_013314815.1 Syntrophobacteraceae bacterium | reverse complement strand
TACAGCTTCGACGTATAGCAGTTCTCGTCGTCTGCCAGCGACCGTCCCAGATAATCACCGATGGCCTCCATAGCTACACTCCCGGCCGTGTCTCGAACACCCGGCCGGAAACCGACCCAGACCGCCCAGTCGAACTCCCCGGCAAGGGTACCGAAGGTTGAATTCTGAGTCACCGGGTTGGTGAAGATCTCCAGTCGCACGGCCTCGATTTCATCCTTGGAAAGACGGGTATCCAGAGTCAAAATGTGAATCACCCGGATCTGTTCCACGAACCAGCCGAAGTAGTCCTGAACCTTGCGGCACAGGCCGGCGCCTTCCGCGTCAAATAGATGGTCTTTCAAGGCAATTTCAAGTTTGATCGCCATGCGGATTTCCCGAAGCTCATGATACGAGCAGTTTGATGGCAATTCCCATGAGGATGACTCCACCCGCCGCACCCATGCGGTGCCCGAACTGTTCCGAAAGCCTGTTGCCCAGCCTCATGGCCGTCCAGGTCATTGCGGCTGCAACGATCCCTATGCAGACAGCGGAGTAAAAGAGGTCCCGGCCGAGTATCCCCAGGCTGAAGCCGACTCCGAGTGCATCCATGCTCGTGGCAACCGAAAGCACAACCAGGCTCAGCCCCCGGGTGGGATCCCGGCACTCCTTTCCATCGTCGGTCCTGGAAGGTTTGAAGCTCTCCCAACTCATCCGGGCACCGATAAAAAAAAGAAGGGCGAAGGCGACCCACGGTCCGTACCGGCGCGCCATGCCCACCAGGTTCTGCCCGAGAAACCACCCCAGCAGAGGCATCAGGAACTGGAACAATCCGAAGTGAAAGGAAAGCCGGAAAACCTGCCTCCTGTTGCAGAAGCGAGTGCCCACGCCCATACCCACCGCAAATGCATCGCAACCCAGGGCCAATGCGATGAGCAGCGTTTCAACAGTGTCCAATTTCCGTTCCTGTAAAAGAGGCCGCCGGCACGGATGCCTTAGTGTTCAAGGGAAAGCGGGGATTCAAGAACTGCACGACGGGATGCCTGTCCACCCACTAGGTATAGTAACAGCCGTAGCTGATTGCACTGCCTTCGTAATGGCCGGACATTTCTGCAAGCAGTCTTTCCACATCCCGATCCATCTGGCTGAATTTGATTCCCATTCCCCTGGGGGAGAGAGAATCGGCAGGGCCATGAATATTCGTCCAGACCACGTCGCCCTGGGCCTCGACCGGATTCCTCAGCCCGGGGAACTGCAGGACAAGCTTCAGGCGCGCATTCAGGGGAGCCGGTTCCTGGCAGAGCACCAGGATGCCCCTTTCACTGAAATGAATCGAGGATCCCCTGCCGACCTTCTCGTCAAAAGAAAACGTTACCAGGCAGGGAGCCCTTCGCTCCTGCACGCCTTCCCTGGCCACACGGCTTTCCTGTTCAGACATGCGCGATAACTACCTCAGGCTCACATCGAAGGTGTTCAGCACATTGTTCACCAAACGCAGGTGCATCTCGTTGACTTCCTCGTCCGTCAGGCTCCTGTCGGGAGCCCTGTAGACCAGCCTGTACCCGATGCTTCTCTTCCCTTCTCCCAGTTGCCTGCTCTTATATATATCGAACACATCCACCTGTTCGATGAGAGGCTCCTTCTGCTTCCAGATGAAATCCAGCAGGGTGCCGACAGCGAGGTCCTCGTCGGCGATCAGCGCCATATCTCGAACAACGGAAGGGAACTTCGGCAGACTCTTGAAAAGCGATCGAGGACGCCTCATGGCATACAGTTTCTCGAAATCCAGTCGAAAAACGTAAACGGGCTTCTTGAAATCGAACGATTCCTCCACGCCGGGGTGGAGGCGTCCGAGCGCCCCGACGTGGCTTCCGGAACAATAAAGGGAGGCCGCGCAGGCGGAGTCGAGATAAGGCGGCAGTTCCTCACCGCTGTACAGGACTTGCTCGACGTTGAAGAGTCCGAGGATCATCTCGACCACACCCTTGACATCGGTATAATCGACTTCATCTTCCCCGCCGTACAGAAGTTGAGGAAAACGTTTGCCCGTCATGGCACCCGCAAGGTGATGCGGTTCTTCAGGGAGAAGTTCATCCGCCCTGGGCAGGAATACCTTGCTCAACTCGAAAATCCTGAGATCCTCGTTACGGCGATCGAGGTTGAAGCGGACCGCATTCAATATGCCGGGGAGCAGCGTAGTCCGCATGACTTCCAGTTCTTCACTGAGCGGGTTCATGATACACACAGGCTGAAGTCTCATGTCTTCGGGCGTGTACCGCAGCTTCTTCAAGGCTCCGGTGGAAATGAACGAATAGTTCAAAACTTCGTAGAATCCGGCTCCCTGAAGAGCGAACTTGACCTCCTCACGTGTCTTGAGATGAAGATCGACGGATGCGGCCTGAAGGCCCGCTTTCGGGTAAGTCACGGGGATGCGGTCATAGCCGGCCAGCCGTGCGATTTCCTCGCTCAAGTCCACCTCCCTGGTGATGTCCGCTCGAAAGGCAGGTGGTACGACCCTGAGGAGCCCGCCATCCAACTCCTCGACCTGCATTTCGATAGACCGAAGAATATCCGCCGCTTCGGATGCCTTCAACTCGATGCCCAGGAACCTGTTTACACGATCTACCCGCATAATGATGGCAGGCATGGAGACGGGGCTGGGGTAGACGTCGATGATACCCCGGGCTATGGAGCCGCCCCCCACTTCGAACATGAGTTGCGCCGCCCTGTCGACGGCTCGAATCACCCCTTCGGGGTCCACTCCACGTTCGAACCGGTAGCTGGACTCGGTCCGAAGCCCGAGCTTCTTGCTGGTCCTTCGGATGCTCCGCGGTTGGAAGTAGGCGCTTTCAATAAGCACTCTCGTGGTCTCGGACTCGATCTCTGAATTCAGGCCTCCCATGATCCCGGCTATGGCCACAGGGCCGACTCCGTCGCAGATCAGCAGCGTGTCGTCAAAAAGCTCCCTTTCCGTTCCGTCCAGCGTCGTAAACCGTTCGCCTCCAAAGGCCTTCCTCACGACGATGCGATTCTCCCTGAGCCGGTCGAAATCGAAGGCGTGGAGTGGCTGTCCCAGTTCCATGAGCACATAGTTCGTCACGTCTACGATATTGTTGATCGACCGAAGTCCGACCGATTCGAGCCGCGACTTGAGCCAGCCGGGGGAGGGACCGACCTTGATCCCCTCGACGATGCGTGCGGCATATCTCGGACACCCGTCCGGGTCTTCGATCGTGACGGAACTCAGCGACGATACGGGAGGTCCTGTTTCCTGCAACGTTATACGGGGATACTGAAGCGGGCGGCCGGTAATGGCGGCGATTTCTCTCGCTATTCCGATAACGGACAGGCAGTCCCCTCGGTTGGGTGTCACACTGACCTCGATGATTGTATCGTCGACACGTGCGGCCTTGTCGATGGGGATCCCCAGGGGCGTGTCGGGAGGAAGGAGCCAGATTCCCGCGGCGTCCTCCCCCATCTCGAGTTCTTTCATGGAACAAAGCATTCCCTGGGACAGTTCTCCTCGAATGGTCGTTTCCCCGAGGTCCATTCCCCCGGGAAGTTCGGCTCCCGGAAGAGCGAGCGCCACAACCGCGCCATCCCTTACGTTCGGTGCCCCACACACCACGCTGTAAGTGCGATTCCCGTCGAAGACTCGACATACCTTCAGCCGATCGGCTGAAGGATGAGGCCGCACGGATTCCACGCGACCGGTGATCACTTTGTCCAGGTTCGGATAAAGCGAATGATATCCCTCGATTTCAAGCCCCACCATGGTCAGGCGGTGGGTCAATTCCTCCGCGGACAAGGAAAAATCCACGTACTCTCGAAGCCATTTCAGACTGACAATCATCCTGAATCCTTCATCGGCTTTCTAAATGGAATGTCCGAGCAGGCCGGGACTCGAATGGAGGCCCTCCGCGGCATGCTTTTCGTGGAACGCCGCCTCGAACTGTCGTGCACTGATTGAAATATCAGCCGGTCCGTACAATATGGGTCGAGGAGGAACAGCACTGCAGGATCAAGTGGAAAGCCGGGGGAGCAACCCGCGCTTTCCTCGTGGAGAACCCGGGCCAAAAGAACGAAGATCCCGCGTAAGCGATCGTCCGCTAGAATTGCATCAGGAACCGCAGGTCATTTTCGAAGAAGAGCCGCAGGTCATCGATGCCGAACTTCAGCATGGCGATCCGTTCGATTCCCATTCCGAAGGCAAATCCCGTCACCGTCTCCGGATCGTAGCCAACCATTTTGAAGACCTCGGGATCGACCATTCCCGACCCCAGGATTTCCAGCCACCCCGTTTGAGAACAGACCCTGCAGCCTCCCCCTCGACACATCACGCATCGTATATCGACTTCCGCGCTGGGTTCTGTGAAAGGGAAAAAACTCGGCCGAAAACGCAGGTCCACATCCGGCCCGAACATCTGGTGCACAAAAATGGTGAGGATTCCCTTCAGGTCTCCGAAGGAAATGTCTTCTCCCACCATGAGGCCTTCCACCTGGTGGAACATCGGGGTATGAGTGACGTCGGAATCACAGCGGTAAGTCCGTCCCGGAGCTATCACACGGATGGGAGGGCGCCTCTTTTCCATAACCCGCACCTGGAGAGGCGAGGTGTGTGTGCGGAGGACAACGTCTTCCGAGACATAGAAAGTGTCTTGCATATCCCTGGCCGGATGGTCCTTGGGCATGTTCAGGGCCTCGAAGTTGTAATAATCGAGTTCCACCTCTGGCCCTTCCACCGTTTCGAAACCGAGCCAGTTGAAGATTCGAGAAATCTCGAGGGCGGTCTGGGTTATGGGATGAAGCCGCCCGCGCAGAGGCATCCTGCCCGGAACGGTCACATCGAACCTTTTCCTGCGCCTGATGCTCTGCTCCCGGCTCTCTTCCAGCGCCTCGGCAAGCATCTTCTCCAGGCTGACCTTCGCGTCGTTGAGGATCTTGCCCACCAGGGGGCGGTCCGCTTCGGACACCTTCCCGAGGTTCTTGAAGAGCGCGGCGAGTTCTCCCTTTCTTCCGAGAAGACGCACTTTCAGCTGTTCAAGGGCCCTGCGGTCATCCCTCGATTCCGCAATACCCTTCGAAGCCAGGTCCAGCAGTTTTCGTACGGCCTCTTCCATGGCTACGCAGCTTCTTTTGCCATCCTGGCGAGTCTCGCGAAGGCTTCGGGATCGTTTACGGCCAGGTATGCCAGCGCTTTTCTATCCAGTGATACATCGGTTTTCTTCAAGGCGTTCATGAACCTGGAATAGCTCAACCCGTGCTGCCTGGCAGCCGCATTGATGCGCATGATCCAAAGGCTGCGGAAAGAACGCTTTCTGGTCTTCCGGTCTCGATACGCAAACTTCAACGCGCGGTCCACGGCCTCGGAGGCGCTTCGAAGGAGCTTGCTTCTTCCGCCTCGATAACCTTTGGCCATGTCCAGTATTTTCTTTCTCCGCTGCCTGGACTTGACAGCTTTCTTGACCCTGGGCATTTGGTTCTACTCCTTTATGGCAATCCGCTCCGGCGGTTCGCTTCTCTAGAGATAGGGCAACATACGTTCGAGTGCCTTCATCCTCACGGCATCCACTACCGTACCCTGCCTCAACATCCGCTTTCGCTTCCGGCTCTTTTTCGTCAGGATGTGACTCTTATTGGCCCGAGCCCGTACAAGCTTGCCGGTGCCCGTCCGTTTAAAGCGCTTGGCAGCTGCGCGGTTGGTCTTCATTTTCGGCATCAGATGGTTCCTCCCTTGATCAAAAAGCTTCCTTCGATACAGCGGCGATCTTCAAAACCCATCAGGAGGAACGGCGGATATCACCGGCCAGAACCTGGGCGTGCCGGGGATCGGCAAAGCACGATTGCCCACAGGCACACGTCATCCCTCCCCGATGAAGATGTCTCTCATCAAGCCTGAATCCCCCATGAGAACGATATCATCCCTCCCATGGGAGCAGCAGCGGCATTCCTTTCAGGGTGCGGCCTTCAGTCGGAAGGGAGCAATGTATTTGGGTTCAAAAGGTGTGTCAAGCTTTTTTTCCACCGCGCTCAAGCCCTGGGGGCCAGTATCATCACCATGTTCCGGCCTTCCATCTTGGGCGGTTGCTCGACAACCGCCTCGTCCTGCAGTTCCTCCTTGACACGTTCCAGAACTTTGGTTCCCTGATCGGTATAAGCAATCTCCCGCCCACGAAAGAGGATGGTGACCTTGGCCTTGTCCTTCTGTGCGAGGAACCTCCTGACGTGCCGAATCTTAACCTGCAGATCATGTTCATCGGTCTTCGGCCGGATTTTCACTTCCTTCACCTGTATGACCGTCTGTTTCTTTTTCGCCTCCTGAGTCCGCTTACTCTGCTGGTACTTGAACTTGCCGTAATCCATGATCTTGCATACAGGTGGGTCTGCATTCGGAGCCACTTCAACGAGATCCAACTCTTCCTGGGCCGCCAGTTCGAGGGCTTTCTTCAAGCTCAGGACTCCCAGCTGCTGTCCATCCTGGCCAATTACCCGAACTTCAGAAGATCTTATCCTTTCGTTGACATTGACCTGCTTATCCAGAATGACATCCTCCTTTCCAACGTATCCTCACGATTCCCCTGTTGTCGCCCCCCTGGCACCCCGCCCAAAGACTCTCTTCCACTTCCACTCCCGCCAACCCTCTCCGGACAGGGACTCCTGCTCCGGCGGAAATGGTGAAAACCGCCCATCGAGAGCCTTTCAGCAGACTGCTAGATGATTCCCAGTCCCACTCGGCCCATGGTGGCGTCCAGGCATTCCTTATCCACCATTGCCGCAAACTCCTGCACCGGCATCAAGTCCAACTGGGTCCCGTCGCGGCGCCGTGGGCAGACACCTCCCGCGGCCACTTCCCTGTTTCCGATCACCAGCATGTACGGGACCTTCTGCATTTGAGCTTCTCTGATCTTGTAGCCCAGCTTTTCGTTGCGATCGTCCAGCTCCACTCTCATTCCGGCCTTGCGCAACTCCTCGCATACGCTGCGCGCAAAATCCGCCTGGGCATCCGTCACGGTAACGGCCACGGCCTGTACCGGTGCAAGCCACACCGGGAAAGCCCCCTCGTAATGCTCCACAAGGACTCCCAGGAACCGCTCGATCGAACCCAGAATCACACGGTGGACCATGACCGGTCGGTGTCGGCCGCCGTCGACTCCGATGTAGTTCAGATCGAAACGCTCGGGCAGCGTAAAATCGCACTGTATTGTCGCACATTGCCATTTGCGATCAAGCACATCTTTCAATTTTATGTCGATTTTCGGACCGTAGAAGGCACCTTCGCCCTCACATGTCTGAAAAGGCATTCCCTTTTCTTCCAGGGCACTTACGAGGGCGCGTGTCGCTCGATCCCAGTCCTCATCGGTACCGATGGATTTTTCGGGTCGAGTGCTGATTTCCATTTCATAGGGAAATCCGAAAATCCCCATGAATTCGATCACGAAATCAATAATATCCTGGATTTCCCCGTTCAACTGTTCGGGCATGCAAAGGATGTGAGCGTCATCCTGGGTAAACTGTCTGACCCGCAGCAAACCGTGAAGCACTCCCGACTTCTCGTGCCTGTGCACTGTGCCCAGTTCGAAGAAGCGCAGAGGGAGGTCGCGGTAACTGCGAATTTTCGATTTATAGATGAGCATATGGGAGAGGCAGTTCATGGGCTTTATGCCGTAAGACTGCCCGTCGATTTCGGTGAAGTACATGTTCTCGCGATAGTGGTCGAAGTGGCCGGACCTCTTCCAGAGTTCCGTCTTGAGCAGTGTCGGACCCATCACGATCTGGTAGCCCCTCCGCAGATGTTCGCGCTTTTCGAACGCTTCAAGTATCTGCCGCAGCAGGGCTCCCTTGGGATGATAGATGACCATGCCCGCCCCGACCTCGTCGCTGAAGCTGAACAGGTCCAGTTCTCTTCCCAAACGTCGATGATCACGCCTCAGAGCCTCTTCAAGAAAATGAAGGTACTTCTCCAGGGCTTCCCTGTTGAAGAAGGCCGTTCCATAAATGCGCTGCAGCATGGGATTGTGTTCGTCCCCACGCCAGTAGGCTCCCGCAACGCTGGTCAGTTTGAAGGCCTTGACGTAGCTGGTGTCAGGAATATGGGGACCGCGGCACAGATCCACGAAATCCCCCTGGGAATAGCAGGATACCCACGGTGAGTCGAGTGCCTGGAGCAGTTCGACCTTGTATTTTTCGTTCCGCTCGGCAAAAAAATCAATGGCCTCTTCTCTCGGAAGCTCCTTCCTGTGGAACTCCATCCCGCTGGCGATGATTTCTCTCATCCTGGCCTCGATCTTTTCGAGGTCATCCTGAGTGAAGGGTCGCTCCACATCGAAGTCGTAGTAGAATCCGTTTTCGATGGCAGGTCCGATGGCAACCTTTGCGTTCGGGAAAAGAGACTTGACAGCCTGAGCCATGATATGAGCCGCACTGTGTCTCAAGATCTCGACGGCGCCTTCGGAATCGAACCCCAAACCTTCCATCGCCGCATCATGGTCCACGGTCTGAGTCAGATCCACAAGATTTCCGTTCAACCTGGCTGCAATCAGACTGTCTTCATCCTCGCCGGCCATCATCAGGGCGTCCTTTGCGGAAATGCCCCTCGGGACGGTCAGCACCTTCCCGTCTTTCAATGTCAACCGGATCAGATCTTGACTCATTTTGTTTCCCTGACTATGGATGGAAGCACTTTCGATTACGACGCAAGCGAGGGAGCGACGTAACAAAAAAGGCACCCTGCCTCACGGAGAGGGAAGATGCCCATCATCGAACAGATTCTACACTTTTCCCGTAGGGCCTTCCAGCAGCTGTTTTCCAGTTCAAACTAGCCAACCAGGCGCCTTGTGTTGAGTTGTCGGCACTCCTGCTCGTACAGCGTCCGTACAAGATGCATGTCTGGTAGGCACGGGCGGTTTCGAACCGCCGACTTCTACCGCGTCAAGGTAGCGCTCTCCCCCTGAGCTACGTGCCTGCAAACTCTCGTTTCTATAACGGTCTCACCGCTTCATGTCAAGAAAAAACCTGGATGGAACCGGTCCCCTTCAGCTCATCTATTTCCCGTTTCTCCAACATCCTGCTCTCAGTGGCAGTGATGCTGCAATCTGTGCCGTTCATAAAGGGATATACCCTTCCGGACGTACTGCACACCGCTCCCGATGGAAAACAATGCGGTTGTTGCGAAGAGCATCTCGTAACACCAGGCGGGAACAGGAACCAGCGAGGAACTCAACGCCGCAAGGATGGACATCAGTTGAAACAGGGTTGTCAGCTTGCTGAGAAGCAGCGGCTGTATTTCGACGCTGACATGTTGGAAGATAAGGGCCATGAGTCCCACCACGATGATCACGTCCCGGCCGACCGCTATGGCTGCCAGCCAGCAGGGAATCAGACCGATCTGGCCCAGCAGCACAAAGGAACTCACCAGGAGGAGCTTGTCGGCAAACGGATCAAGATATGCACCGAGGCGCGATTTCTGTTGAAGAACCCTGGCAAACAGCCCGTCCAGTGCGTCCGTCAGCCCCGCGATAAAAAACACGGCCAGAGCCGTGTTCAGTCTTCCGTTGAGGAGGAGCCAGACCAGGACGGGCGTCAGGATGATGCGCAGCATGGTGAGCAGGTTCGGAATGGTCATTGAGCGGCTCCCGGCGGAGAAGTTCCCTGCGCCAGAAAGGACACCCGGGCCGAAGGCGGATCCCCGGACAAGGCTTCGATCTTCACCTGGACACCACTCGGCAACGGGGTTCCGTTCATGGCCATCAAAGACTGACCGTCCACTCCATCGATGCGGATAAGGTTTTCATCCGCCCCCATCTCGATGCTCCTCACCTTGAGGCCCCTCGCCCTCTCGCGCAAACCTTTCTCCATCTCTCTCCAGTATGCGAACTGCTGGTCCGACCGAATCCGAAGTATCCATTCCCCCGGTTTGTCCGACACCACCGCCTGCGATTCAGCCTCCGTCGAGGAGGATGCATTCAACAGGGCCGCCAGTTGAGGAACCACCTCAGCAGCTATCTCCATTGCCCCCTCCTGGTTCGAGGCTTCTTCCAGGGTTCGTTCCTTCCGGATATGACCGAGAGACCTGCCCGACGACACGTCCAGGACCCGAAGGTTCACCTCGAGGACAGGCGGGTGGCTTCCCATCCGCTTGAGAGCCACAGCCCCCACCACGACAGAGGGGATGCCGGTATCTTTCGCATGGCTGACCGCCCTGTTTACAGGCACGTTGCCGCCACTGTCCATCCTGATGTCTCCAGGCTCCGGCAGTCTCGGCGTAAGCCGGTAATCCGCCAATTCCTGGCTGGCGATCGATGCAAAAAGCCCCTGGCGTTCCGGCAGGTTTTCGGGCAACATCCATTCCTGCTCCCATTTCTCGGCAACTGCCCAGAGCACATCACGGGTGTCTTCCGCAGCGGAACCGGGTACCGCTTCATCCACAGGCGATTTTCCGCCTGGAGACTCCCCTGCCCTTCCTGGTTCTCCCGCTTCGGCGGCAGGCCGATCGGATTTCCCGTCGGCAGGCAATGCTGCGACGTCCGGCTGTTCCTTCAAGAGTCCCGTCTGTACCAGGTCGTTTCTCAATACATCGAGTGATACGGCAACCTGTCCGATGACCCGGTACACGCCATCGCCCGGTATCTCCGAAAAGATTTGATAGTTGTCGACATACCTCTCGGGCTGCTGCAAAATCTTCTTCCGGATCTCCGTATACCGGGTGCCCACCTGTGAAGGGCTCATATAGTACCCCAACGCCTGGATCACCGCCTGCACCAGAAAATCCCGAATCGCCTCCTGCCGGCTCTTTTCCTGATCGTGCAAATCATGGAGCGTTTGCCCTTGACTGAAAAAGGCTCCCAATTTAGTCTCATCTCGAGCGGCAGCGGACGGGCAGGGTCCAACCGCAAAGATCCAGAAAAGGCTCAGCAACAGCGCAATTCCGAAATATCCTTTTGGATTGTTCACCATTCCTGTTCGGTCCCCTGTCCTCATGCACAATGTGGTTTACGTCCTGCCGGAAGCAGTCATAATTTATCGGATTCATAACGAATCTGGCGGGACGCCGAATCATCGTGATCAAATCGC
The DNA here is from genome assembly GCA_013314815.1 of Syntrophobacteraceae bacterium. Lineage (GTDB taxonomy): Bacteria > Desulfobacterota > Syntrophobacteria > Syntrophobacterales > Syntrophobacteraceae > JABUEY01. Next base: position 17,034 of record JABUEY010000047.1, on the reverse strand, counting down.
TTTTTGGTATCACAGTCTTTGCAGAAACGGAAGGAGAAACCTTGCACGGTCCACCCCGGCAATGTACTCCAAGGCACTTCATCATGAACCCCTCGAAGATTCATATTCTTCGTTTCCTTGTGGAAGCTTATGAAGGCATTGCCGTTGTGAGCACCGTCGATCGTGAAATGGGGTTGGTCAAGATCAGCATCGCTCCAAACTGCGAGGAAGACGTCATGATCATCCTGCAGGCGGAATCGCAGGCACTCGAGCTTCGGCCCGTGTATTGCTCACCGGCCGATCATCAGCTGTCCTCCAGGCCCGATCCTTGACACTCGACCGCATCGGGCCCGGACTCCGCGGCACCCCCCCAGCCCCTGGTGCCGGGCTCGCAGCCGCCCCCCCTCAGCAGCCTATTTGCTTGCATTGCCCAACCGAATTCGTTAAAAATTGCCGGGAATTTTCACGTACCGGCACCAAAGCCGGCTCATGCACAAAAGGAAGAAACAGTCGGGATGTCGCGGTCGAGAAGGACGCTCACAGCCTCGGACCTCTGTGCCAGCTCTCGACTCGCTGCAGTTCGGGGGTTAAACTTGAAATGGGTCATGATCTGTATGACCTTCGTGCACCTCGGCGGCCGGAACCGGTGAGTTGATTTGTGGCCCGGGTCTGCGGTATCTTCGAGAATCGGCCGCGCGCCGGGGAAGGATTCATCCGGGATCCAATAACCTGTTTATGGAAAGTCATGACGCTGCAACCGCTCTTGAAAGCTGAACCGGAGACGCGATCGATATTCGTTCATACTTTCGGCTGCCAGATGAACGAATACGACAGCCTCCGCGTAGTGAGACTGCTTGCCCCGCTTGGATATCGCTCCACAACCGACATCTCCGAGGCCGACGTGGTGTTTATCAACACCTGTTCCGTGCGGGAAAAAGCCGAACAGAAGGTCTACTCCTTTCTCGGCCGCCTGAAACCGCTCAAACAAAGGCGTCCGCACATGAAAATCATCATAGCGGGCTGCGTAGCCCAGCAACTTGGCGAAAAACTCCTCGCCCGTTTCGAATACGTGGATCTGGTGCTGGGAACCCGGGCGGTTTCCTCCATCACAGGGCTTCTGGAACACGCCATCGAAACCGGCGCGCGACTGGTCCACCTGCCCGAGATCGATCCCGGCGATGAACTGGAATTTCACTGCGGGTTGAACGGCGTCCAGACCCACGTCGTGGCTCCGGTGACCATCATGCAGGGATGCGACAACTTCTGTTCCTACTGTATCGTTCCTTTTGTGCGCGGGAGGGAGCGCAGTCGTCCGGCCGATGCAATCATTCGAGAAATCAGTCTGCTTGTCGAGTCCGGTGCGCGGGAGGTTCTTCTCCTGGGCCAGAACGTCAATTCCTACGGCCGCGGCCTGGAAACGGATATTTCTTTCGTCGGCCTGCTGAGGCGAATCCAGGATGAGACCGATCTTGCCAGGCTCCGTTTCACCACTTCACACCCCAAGGACCTCACCGATGAGCTTATCCGGTGCTTTGCCGAACTGCCCTGCCTCTGCGCGCACCTGCACCTGCCGGTGCAGGCGGGTTCCGATGAGATCCTGCGTCGCATGAACAGGGGTTACAGCAGATCCCGGTACCTCGAAAGAATCGATCGCCTGCGCGAAATTTGTCCGGATATAGGCCTTTCCTCCGATGTCATGGTGGGTTTTCCGGGCGAGAGCGAGGAGCAATTTCAGGACACGATGAACCTTCTCAAAACCGTACAATTCGACAGTCTTTTCTCGTTCAAGTACTCGGACCGCCCTGATACGCGGGCATCGCGCTTCCCCGACAAGGTCCCGGAAGACGTGAAAGCCCGGCGCCTCACCGAACTCCAGAACCTGCAGGCAGAAATCACCTTGAGGAAAAACCTTGACGAAATCGGCCGGATCCGCGATGTGCTGGTCGAGGGCACCAGCAAGGCATCAAAAGAACAGTCCACCGGGCGCACTCAACAAAACCGCGTGGTCAATTTTGACAACCCGGACGTTCCGGCGGGCCGCATCGTGAGGCTTCGCATTACGGCCGCCTTCGCGCATTCGTTGCTGGGAGAGGCGATCTGAGGACCACTGTCAATAATTGATCGGCCCACTTTCCCTTTGAGTGGACAGTCCTTAATGTTTTATTTATTCCCGGTTGAACGGAAAGGCCGCTTCATCACCGACGAGCGGGCTTCGATTCACGCTTGAAGGAGGCGCCATGTTTATCGAAATGAAAGTTACGGGACTCGTTATGGACCCTCATAACAACACTCCTATCCTTATTTTGAAGGACATCCACAACGACACAACGCTGCCCATCTGGATCGGACTCCTCGAAGCGACTTCCATTGCAACCGAACTCGAGAGGATTCACTTTCCCCGTCCCATGACTCACGACCTGATCAAGAACTGCTTCGATCATCTCAATGTCAAGGTCGAAAAAATCGAGGTATGCGACCTGCGCAACAATACGTATTACGCCCTGATCTACATTCGAAATCAGGACGGAGTGAGCAGCATCGATGCGAGGCCCAGCGATGCCATCGCCATTGCCCTGCGCACCCGGGCACCTATTTATGTGAACGACGAGGTCATCACCAAGTTTCAGAAATCCGACGAATCGACCCGCCCGGTATTCGACAGGGAAAACAAGGAAAAGTGGGCGGAGATTCTCGATCAGCTCAACCCCGAGGATTTCAGCAAGTACAAGATGTAGTCCCCCGCAGCTGCCGCTTGCTCACCAGCTGTTCGAGTCTCATACGGGAGCACTTGCGCCTTTCTGATTTTGGAGTGAATGATGAACTGGGACACCCGCCGCCTGACCGGACTCATCGACGCAGCCCTGGGCAGGAAGCCCTTGGACCTTTGCGTGCGCAACTGTCGGATCGTCAACGTATTCACGGGTTCCGTGGAACAGCTCGACATCGGCATCTCGGGAGGCTTCATTTCAGGCTGGGGCAGATGCGAAGCCGTCAGGGAGATCGATGCGGAAGGGATGTACGCCTGCCCGGGTTTCATTGACGCCCACATCCACGTGGAAAGCTCCCTGCTGAGTCCTCCCCAGTTTTGCGCCGCCGTCGTTCCGTGGGGAACGAGCGCGGTTGTGAGTGATCCCCACGAAATCGCCAATGTTCTGGGCCTTGACGGCATGCGCTACCTCATCGAGACTTCCCGCGGGCTTCCCCTCGACATGTTCTTCAACCTTCCGAGCTGTGTTCCCGCCACCGGGCTCGAGACATGCGGTGCACAACTGAGAGCTGCGGACCTGCACAGCATTCTTCCGCATGACCGCATCCTGGGTCTCGCAGAAATGATGAACTTCCCGGGTGTCCTCATGGGGCTTCCCGATGTTATCGACAAACTCGTTCTTTTCAACCATCGCAGAATGGACGGCCATGCCCCACTCCTCCAAGGCGCCGGACTCGATGCCTACCTGGCTGCCGGCATCTCGTCGGACCACGAATGCACCACCCTCGACGAAGCTCGTGAGAAACTCGAAAAGGGAATGTTCATCATGATCCGGGAGGGCAGCCAGTCCAAGGACCTGGAAACCCTGCTTCCGGCGGTGGATGACCACACCTGGCCTCGATGCATGTTCGTAAGCGATGACACCCACCCGGACGACCTGGTCCTCAAGGGCCACATGAACGCTATCGTCAACAAGGCCATGGCGCTGGGAATGAACCCGGTTCGAGCTCTCTGCCTGGCGACACTGACTCCCGCCAGCTATTTCGGCCTGACCCGGAGAGGAGCCATCGGGCCTGGATACCGGGCCGATTTTTCACTCAGCCCGACCCTCAACCCGTGGATTCCGGCCCGGGTGTTCAAAGATGGAGTGGAAGTTGCGGCGGACGGACGCCTCCTGGACGATTCTGTTTCGAGGCGTGCTGTCTCCGGCCCCGGCAGCCCCATGAATATCACCCGACTTTCCGTCGAGGACCTGGCGGTCCCCGCCGAGCAGGGAATGCTCCGAATCATTGGCATTCAGGAAGGCTCCCTGCATACCAGAAAGATATTAGCCAAACCCAGGATCGAGGGTAATCTTGCCGTTGCGGACGTTGCCCGCGATATCCTTAAGCTCGTCGTTTACAATCGCTACCTTCCGGACAGGCCCCCATCCGTCGGTTTCGTACAGGGATTCGGCCTGAAGAGGGGCGCACTGGCCACAACGGTGGCTCACGATTCCCATAACCTGATCGCCGTCGGGACAAGGGATGCGGACATTGTGCACGTCGTGGACACCATCCGGCGGATCGGCGGCGGCATGGCCGCGGGTGTGGAAAAGGCTTCCGTCGAACACCTGGCCCTTCCCGTTGCCGGGCTGATGTCTGAGGAACCCGTCGGTAAAGTCTCCGCAAGTTTTCAGCAGCTGAGATCATTTGCCCAATCCTGCGGATCGAAACTCCAGAATCCTTTCATGGCACTCTCTTTCCTTGCCCTGCCCGTCATTCCCGAACTGAAACTCACCGATCTGGGTCTGGTCGATGTTTCCACGTTTTCCTTCGTCCCTGTGTTTCAGAAGGAGTGAACAGAAGGGGGGGGTGCTGCAGGACTGGATGAACAAAGCACCCCTGCTACCAGCTTGCGAGTCGAAAACGTTATGATTTCAATAAACAGGAGGTATCATGTCCAGTGTTTCCTGCAGTTCAATGGATGACGTTTTGAATTTTGCCATTGAAAAAGAAGAAAAGGCCATGGAGTTTTACAGGAGCTGTGCCGAAAGAGCGAAGAATTCGGGGATCAGGAAATTCTTCCAGGAAATGGTCGAAGAGGAGACGCGGCATCGCGATATGCTGAAGGATCTGAATCCATCGGCCCTGGGGGATATCCGGCTCGAAAAGGTCGAGGACCTCAAAATCAGCGACTACCTCATCGACGTGAAATTCAGAGAGGATCTAACCTACCAGGAAGCACTCACCCTGGCCATGAAGAAGGAAGAAAAGGCCCACGCCTTTTATTCCAGCTGGAAGGACAAGTGTATGCATGAAAAGACGGCCAGGGTCTTCGAGGTTCTCGCCCAGGAAGAACTGAAGCACAAACGCAAGATCGAAACACTGTACGATGAGGAGATTCTCACCTGGGATTAGCCTGCTGCGTGACAGCGGAAGTCTCATGTGCAGTCTGTTCCACAACGCAATGCAGTTCCATCCATTGCGGCTTCCACGCACCTCGGCCTACTCCGGCCTCTCACAAGGCCGGAGTAACAAGGTCGCTTTTCTCCTTGTTTCTCCTCAGCAGTACGTAGAATGCCCCCGCCCCACCGTCGTATGACCGCGCCGACGCAAACGCCAGGACCAGGCGCTTGAGCGGCGCCTGCATGAACCATCTGACGAGCCCCTCCTTCAAGACCGGTTGCCTGTCCTTTGAATTCAGGCCTCTTCCGGGAATGATGAGTACACAGCGATGCCTGGCCGCAAAACAACGCCTGATGAACCGGGTCACCTCCTCGCGGGCATCTTTCCTGTTCAGTCCATGAAGGTCGAGATACTCCTGGTAACTGAACTCCCCCCGGCGGAGCTTCTTGAGGATCACCGGGGAAAGCCCGACTACGGCGCCGTCGACGTATTCGTCGGACCACCAGACTTCAAAGGGGCCGTCCCCTGTCACCAGGTCGACGAGGCTTGCATAGGCTTCAATTTCTTCCCGGGCGAGGAAACGGGCAGGTTTTCTGGCCGGTGGCGCCACGGGGATGCGTTCTGGCCGGCCTTCCGGCAACGGGGATACATCCGTCATAGCTTCGACGAAAAGGACACTTTCGTCTTCGTGCGCATCATCGGAAGTGCCAGCCGGCATTTCGCCGGGCTCACAGTCGAAATTTATGCTGGGATCCTTGGCAAGGTGTTGATCTAATGACTGAAAGGGGGTATAGAAAGCCTGCAGTGAAGGCCTCTGCGGGCAGGAACGATGCATAGACCGGAGAATTCGCCTCTTTCTTCTTCCCATGGTCGCCTCCCTTCCATCCCGTTGAAGGATACCACAGGAGGATGAGACAGGAAACCCCTTGATGAGACCTGTTATTTTTGTTGAGACTCCGTCGGTTTTCCATGCCATGATCGATGCACTGGCCGGGAGCCGCCATGTTGCCGTGGACACCGAATCGAACAGCTTCTACGCTTATTTCGAGCGCATCTGCCTGATTCAATTGTCCATCCCTGACCAGGACTTCATCGTGGATCCATTTGCCCTGCCTGATTTGAGTCCGCTCGGGGAAATCCTTCAGGATTCATCCATCGAAAAGATTCTCCATGCCGCCTCCAACGATGTACTGGGCATCAAACGGGACTACCGCTTCAGGATCAGAAATCTTTTCGATACGGCCATCGCCTGCAAGATCCTCGGCTACACACGGCTCGGACTGGCCAGGATCCTGGAGGAGCATTTCGGCGTCGTATTGAACAAGAGATACCAGCGCCACGACTGGAGGAGGCGACCTCTTACTCAGGAGCAGATGGATTATGCACGTATGGACACGCACTTTCTGCTGCCCCTCCGCCATAAGCTTGCAGCGGATCTCGAGGCGCGGGGCCTCTTGGATCAGGCTCGGGAAGCATTTACCGCAGCCGAAGATCAGGAAGCTGCGACAAAGAAGTTTCGCCCGGGAAGCTATATTCAGATCCGTGGAGCCCGGGCACTGGACCCGGCGGGGAAGAAAGTGCTGCAGGCCCTGTACCTCTTTCGCGAGCACGAAGCCAAGCGCACGGACCGAGCCCCCTTTCGGATCATGTCCAATGAAACCCTTATGCGCCTGGCGATCCGACGTCCGAAAAACCTGAAGGAGTTTTCGCAGGTAAAGGGGCTTCCCCGCATGTTTCACCAGGCGGGGCGCGGCACACATATCCTGGAGCTGATCAGGAAAAATGAACCCATCCTGGAGGACGTGAAGGCGGGCGAATAATTGTTCATGTCTGAAAGGCAGTCACGGGCACCGTCTTTCGGCAGGCCTTTGGTGCTGATTATTTTAAGTCTACTGGAGTCACAATGAAACCAGGAATCGAAATTCGAGACGCTTTCAAGGCATACCGGCATGATCAGGATAAGGTTCGATCGCCGGAGCAGACCCTGTCCTGGGCAAGAGAACGCCTTTCCACATTGAACCTCGATATACTCACCAGGACCGTTCGCATCGATACGGGGCGCCTGGGCATTCCTGTTTACATCAGCCTGTGCGGCAACGATGCATCGAGGTTTACGGGAACCAGGAAACAGATGGGAAAGGGAGCGACCCCCGTGCAATCCGAAGCCAGTGCCATAATGGAACTGATGGAAAGATACAGTTTCTTTTCCTTCGTTCAGACAACCGATTTCCCCTTATACCGGTATCCTGAAGTGCCCGGAAGCACGGTAGCCGTCGAAACCCTGCTGCAATCCATTCACGACTCATCGACTCCCGCCGGGAAGTGCTCTGCTTTCTTGAAGGATTTGCCGCTTCGCTGGGTGGGCTGCCGCAACCTCTCGCGCCGGATCGACCAGTGGGTCCCCATCGACTGGTTCTACCTCATCAATGAATACAACGGCCCGGCTGCGGGAAATACCATCGAGGAAGCCGTTTTGCAGAGTCTTTGCGAAGTCGTGGAAAGGCATGTCGGATCCATCATCAGCCATGAAAGAAAAGAGACTCCCGCCATCGACATCGCATCGCTCCGTGATCCCGCCGCAATCGAACTGGTGGACAAGTTCAGGAACCAGGGCATAAGGCTCTTTCTCCTGGATTTTTCACTCGATACAGGAATCCCCACGGTGGGAGCCCTCGCCTTCGATCCTTCCACGTTTCCGGAAAAGAGCGAAATTGTCTTCACCGCCGGGACGACACCCAATCCCGAAAAGTCCCTGTGCAGGGCACTCACCGAAATCGCTCAGCTGGCGGGTGACTTTGAAAACCGGACATCCTATCGGCCTACTCTGCCCAAATACGAAAGCCTCGACGAAGCCGCCTACCTGATGCAAAGCTCCCGGGCCATCTCCATAGCGGAACTTCCCAACCTCGATCACGACAATCTGCGCATCGAAATTGAACGCTGTGTTGAGGCCCTCGACAGGATCTCCCTGGAAGTGCTGACGGTCAATACCACTCATCCCCAACTGGGTATTCCCGCTGTCTACACGATCGTTCCGGGAGCCCACTTTCTCGACAGAACACGCAACACAGACTTTGCCCAGCATGTCGCCCGCACAATGACAAGAGGCCTTCCCGAACACGAAAACAGAAAGCATATGGAGAGGCTCATCGACCTGTTCGGACCCAGGTACGACCTGACCTTTTTTCTCGCCCACAGCATGGAAAGAAACGGAGAAACGCAGGCAGCCCTCGCCCTTTTCCGGGAAGCCCTGCGGCAGGATCCCGACCCCCGCGAAACTGCCAGCCTTCATATCCACATAGGTTCCTGCCTCAAGGACATGGGAGATTACTCCGATGCCCTCGATGCCCTCGAAAAAGCCGAAGAATTCAATCCCGAACTCAAGGAGATCTACAATCTTCGAGGCTTCTGCCATTTCAAGCTCAAAAACCATCACGATGCCATCAAGGCCTTCGAGAAAGCCATCGAACTGGATCCCGGCTCAGCCATCGACTATGCCAACATTGGATCGAACCTGAGGGAACTGGGCTACAGGGAAGAGGCGGTACGTTTATACAAGATGGCACTGGAAATCGATCCTGACATCGATTTTGCCCGGGAAAACATCACAAGGCTCGAGGCAGAACTGGAGACGGGTTCGGGGGCCGCCTGATCGAGTCTCCACGCGGCCTGGGCAGACTCCTGCCGGGGCACCCCCCCCGGAAAGCGTCGGAATCCGGGGGCGTCAAGCGCCCCGTTTCTTTTCGGTTCTCCGAGCAAACTTTCATGAGCCGTGGGCTCACCAACAACTATGAAAACGAACATAAGAATCTTCATCAGCTCTTGATTCGCTGATCTCTTGGAAAACGGGCCACACAGTCCCGGCCTTTTCTCATGAACGCGCAGCCGGACTATTGTCGCACAAAGGTGGAATACACCCGCGGCAACGTCGTTCCCAGAGCAACGCCAGTCTCACAACGACTACATTGACTACACTCCTGCAACTATGTCATCCCCATAACTATGTCATTCGGCACCACAACCTCACTCCCACGACATCGTCATTCCTGAAAGTACCTCATTCCTGCGACTACGCCCATCCCATAACTACGTCATGGCTTCCACATCGTCATTCCCATAACACCGTCATTCCCGCAAAAGGCAAGAATGGAGGAAAAGTAACCGTGCATGGCGAAGCAGTCTCAAGAAATGGGAAAGAACCTGGAAGACACGATGAATAAAGCAGGGCAATACCGGGTGGAGAGATCTTAACTGCGCGATCTGCACTTGGACTGGATTCTCGAAGGCGGGAATAACAATGTGGAGGCATTCACGATGTTGTGAGATTGACGATGTTGCGGGTACATTCCACCTTTGTGTGACACCTGGATTCCCGCCTCAGTCATGGCAGGAAACAGCAGAACCAACATCTGAAACGGCTGGATCGTCACGCATCGAGGGGTTTTCCAAAGGCATTCCCTTTCCGACAGCCGGGGAATTATCGGTTAACGGACAGCCGGGCCGGTGAACAGCGTTCCGGCCCGATCCCTGGGTCTCTGTTGAAGAAAAGATGGAGATGAATGGGTGATCATTGCAAATCATTTACATGGAATCCCTGTCATCACAGGCAGGGGCAGGGCAATCCGATGCGCTGTCCCTCCCCCTAACGGTGTGTTCTTCATAGGAACGACATGGTGGTTTTCGTGGAGATCACGTTGTGATGCCGGATGACGTTGGAATGCCGTCGATCCTTTGTGTGAAACGCACCGGACTCGTTTATGAACGGATGACCTTTCATTTCTCGATAGATAAACGCTCCGGGGTGCACCGGCTGTCTTTCAGACACGGCTCACGATTTCCAGGTCCTGGAGCATCTGCACGTCCTGGGCGGCGTTCCGGCCTGCAACCGTCAACAGTTCGCCCATCATCATGCCGGTCGCCCCGGCAAAAAAGATCAGGGACTGCAGTTCCCGAAGGTGGACCCGCCCCGCGGAGATCTTGATTTCGGCTCGAGGGTTCACAAACCGGAACATGGCGATGCTGCGGATCATATCCAGGGGCTGCATCACTTCCATGTTTTCGAGCCTGGTTCCCGGAATAGGTATCAGAAAATTGAGGGGAATGGAATCCACCTGTTCCCGGGCCAGGATAGATGCCAGTTCCACTCTTTGTTCCAGGCTTTCCCCCAGGCCCAGGATCCCTCCACAGCAGATTTCCATGCCTGCTTCCCGGACAGCTCTCACCGTATCGATCCTAAGAGCATAGCTGTGCGTAGTGCAGATTTCGGGGAAGAAACTTTCGGCTGTTTCGAGGTTATGATGGAACCTCCGGAATCCGGCTTCCTTCAGATCGAGGAGTCGGGCCTTGTCCAGGCAGCCGAAGGATGCGCACCAGGCGATTCGACCGTTTCTCCCGCTCTTGACGACTTCGCACAGACTTTCAATATCTCTGTCCTTCAGAGCCCTGCCGCTGGTCACCAGGCCAAACCGGTTAACCGGCAGTTTCAGGGCGCTCGCATAGGATTCCATGATCTCGGCGGCACTGCTGAGCTCCGAGACAGCCGCCTGCGTATCATGGTAAAGCGACTGCGCACAGAACGCACAGTCTTCACTGCAGGCGCCACTCTTCGCATTCATTATGGAACAGTGGCTGACCTCCTCTCCCACCCAGCGGACACGCATCCTGTTCGCAAGGCAGAGGATTTCCGGGATCTCATCAGGGCTCGATCGGAGAACCTCAAGGGCTGTCTCCCCGGACACAGCAGTCCCACATTCGACCGATTTCTCTATTTCCTTCAGGAAGGTTTTTTTCATCTTTGATTCACTCCCGCACGAGACAGCGCGTGCTCGATCATTGGAGACCCTGTGCAGTTCATTCGCAAGATCGCAGGAAGAGGAGGCGTCCTGGTCGGCATACAGGATGCATCCGCCTGACCGCAGCGATGCGAACGGCATAACAGAGTTCGCTGGCAAAGACAAGGTGAAGGCGGGCCGTTTGCAGCGTCTCTGACCGAGTCATGAAACCCTGAAGGGAGTCCCTGCATTCTCATCGAGGAGGCGGCCCAGCATACCCAGGTGGATCTTCTCTTCCTCCCCGATGCGGTAGAGAACCTTTTGAGTCTCTTCGTTTGAACTGGCAGCCGCCATGCGAAGATAGAGATCCAAAGCCTGGGTCTCGATCATCATCGCAACTTCCAGGTACCCGGAAACGGTCTGGAGGTACTGCTCGTTCTCCTGCATGAACACTTCCATATCGATTCCGCCCTCCATGAGCAGGGTGTCGTCCGGAGTGCCAAACCACTGCTCCGCATCGTCCTGTCCGGGATCCACCTGTTCGAGAAGATCGACCAGGGTTCTTTCATGGCTTTCCTCTGCCTTGACCAGGCTGTTCAAAAGTTGTTTCAGTGAAGGATCATCCGTATTTTCAGTCGCCGTCGAATGAAACCTCTTCAGCCCGCGTTCCATGAGCAGGGCGAGCTGGATGACCTCTCGAGGGGATTCATCGCCCCTGATGAATTTCAGAGGGAACTCGACGGGGCCGACGGCTGCCGGATCTTCCCAGGCCTGGATTCCTCCCCGCAGCTGAAGAACCTTCTGAAAGCCCTGGTTCGACAGCAGCTGAGCCGCCATGAGGCTCCGTCCGCCCACGGCGCAATAGACGACCGTCGGTTTCCGGGGATCGAGTGTCCCGAGGGAGTCAGCCAGTTCAGGCAGCGGAATCAGGCGTGCTCCGGGAAGATGCCCTTCTTCGAACTCGACGGGCTGTCGCACATCGAGAAGGGTGTAGGTACCCTCCCTGCTCTTCTGAATCAGTTCCTTGAGATCTTCCGGAAATATGGCCTCAACCTTTTCATGCATCTTGCTTCAGAGCCCCCGCAGTCCCCTTAGGAAAGCCCGGACATTGATCCCGAGCACTTCGTGATTGTACCCACCTTCAAGAATGCCGAAGCACCCCGCGTTGAGAGCTTTTGCCCTGTCGCGCACCATGCGTCCCATGGCCTGGTAATCCTCGGTCCTCAACACGCCTCCCCAGTCTTGCACGTGGTTGTCGAAACCGGCGGATACGGCGAATACGTCCGCAGTGGCACGATTCAGATCGGCTTCGACGTCGGCTAGGTACCTTCGCCTGTCGTCGGAGGTCGGATTGTGAATGGCCACGTACCCTTTCTCCTTAAGAATGTTCACCGTGCCGTCTCCATAGTGCATGTCGAAGTCTAGCACATAGGCCGTCCTGATGCGGCCGTGTCTTTTGAGATGCTCGATGGCGACGGCCATGTTGTTGAAATAACAGAATCCCCACGAACTGTCCGCCGAAGCGTGATGCCCCGGAGGTCTGACCAGGCCGAAACAGGGTTCTTCGAAGCCCGCGATGGCAGCCTGGATGGATGCTCCGGCCGCGAGAATCGAGATATTGTACAGTCCCATCCGTGATACCCTGTCCACGTGGGATTTCGTATGAACGGCTGCTATGTCGTCTCCACCCGCGGGATAAGCCTCCTCAAATTCGACTTCATCTCGAATGGCGTTCAGTATAGCCTCGATCCTGCCCGGAGCGGCGGCGGGTTCATGTGTGTAGACTTTCTTGAAATCCTCATGCGTAATGACCTTCATGGCTCTTCTCCTGTCGGGTGCCGGATTCACTTCATGGCTCTGTGAATTTATCCCTTCGGGCCTCCTCGAGTTATTCTATTTCACCGCATTCCTCACCGCGACAACGCCGGGATTGATGCCCACACCCTCGTCCAGGCCGGAACTCTTCCTTGCCCGCCCCGTGCACAGGTTGTAAACGACCGCGGATGCGGGGTCGTACTGCTCCGACGTCCAGACACTCACGACTCCCCGTATGACCGTCAGCCCGCGCCACCCGCAGGCTATATCGGCATCGAACAGCATGCCGACTTCCCGTGGAGTCGGCAGCCTCCAGTCCGAAAAACCCGCCAGGTTCAGCTTCTCGACATATTCCCTTGCCGCATCCCATGCCAGGTTCTGTTCCTGCGCGATAGCCTCCCACATCAATCCGCTCTCGGTATCCGTAACGGTGCCGTCACCGTTGTCCACGTACCTGCCGTTCGCGGTGCTCCATCGTGATCTGCCGTCACCCGCCTGGACGAGTGTGCAGGGCAGTTCAACCATTCCGATATCCCAGCCGGATGGATAGGCTTCCCTGCTCAACGCGGAATTCTCGAGATTTTCCACCTTGCACCATTCCGGAAGACCGCGCATGCCCACACCGATCCTCACACTCCCCTCGATGAAAGGCAGGCTGAAATTCCCGTCCGCATCGCTTTGCACCTTGTGGTCGCTGTGTGCGATGGAAACCGTAATTCCACCGACAAACCTGCCCGAACCATCGCGGACGCGCCCCCTGATGTCCCTTTTCGCGACGAGCTTCAGCCCTTCTTCGGTCATCATGTAGTCGCTGCCGATCTGCACCTTGTTGCCCGCGTTGTCCTCGAGGTATGGTTTGACCGTCAGACCTTCGGAAGTCATGATGTACTCTCTGCCCGCCTCGAGCCTGTTTCCGTCGGTGTCTCGCGGCATCGGGGCATGTTCCAGGCCCGCTTTCGTCATGACATACTGCTCGCCGATCTGAAGAGGCTTCCCTTCTGTGTCGCGCATTCCCTTTTCACAGGAAACAAACAGCAATCCCGACAAAAGGACAATGACCGCAAGGGCGGATTTGCCCATATGCAATCTTCCTCCCGCTTCGTACATAACATTGCTCCGGCAGCGGCACGAGGCAAACGGCAGTGCCCGTACCGACCGTCCTATGCGCGGTGCCCCGCTGAACCTTCCCTTTCATTCCGGATTCGGTTGTCACCAGTACCGCATGATTACGCCGGAGGATTTACCTGGTTCTGTTTTTCCTCGATGAGCTTCATCAGGCTTTTGAACCCACCCTTCAGTACACTGTCGGAGAACTGCGCCCGGTAGTTGTTTACCAGGGAAGCGCCTTCGATCACCACGTCGTAGACCAGCCAGTTTCCATCCACATGGTGAAGGGAGTAATCCACAGGGGTCGAGACTTTGCCCGAAACAATGATCGTATGCACTACGCAATGCCTTTCACCCTTCGCCTTTTCGCTTTCGAAGACGATCTCCTCGTTCGTAAACTCCTCGATCTTCGTAATGTAAGTGCCCTCCAAAAGACTCGAAAACGCCACTTCGAACTGTCTCTGCTCATTTTCGCTCATCTTGTTCCAGTAGTCCCCGACGCTGCGCCTGGCCATCTCCACGAAGTCAAAACGTTCCTCGACAACCTTGAAGATGAGATTTCTGCGTTCAAGGGTGTTTTCCGGCTTCTTCAGTATCGGGTCGTTGAGAATCCCGATGATCCGGTCGATGGAACTCTTCAGCCGGAGGCCCGGTTCGTCGGCAGTTGCCGGACTGGCGGATACGGCCAATAAAAGTATGCCCGCAAGGAATGTCAAATACCTGAACATGTTTCCTCCTACTGAAACATCTGTCCTCTTCTTGTCCCCATCAGTTCTTCCTGCCGCTCTACAACAGGGCACCAGCAGCCGAACCGCCCCACTGCCTGGTGAAGCTCTCCACAGGATTCAGGAATGCTTTTTCCCGGAGATGCAACCGTCGTGAGCGGATCACGCACGCGGGCAGTTGCGTCTCGGCATCTCATTTGCTCTCGAAGATGTACCTGCTCAGTAGTTCTTCCAGGCTGACCGCCGGTTCTGTTTCAACGATAACCCCCCCGGCGACGATCGTCTCCTTCGAGCCGCCCGGACTCAGCTTGACAAAAGTATCTCCGATGATCCCCTTGGTTCGGACCGACGCAATGGTATCCGAACTCAGCCTCACGCCCCTTCGAATCCCGAGGGTCACGTTTGCATGATACTCATCGAGTGAAATATCCAGGACTCTGCCCACTTCCACACCGGCGATCTCCACCGGTGCACCTTTTCTCAGCCCGGTCACCGAAGAAAACACCGCATTGACCCGGTAGTGCGGATCCGAAACGATCTGCTCCCCGCCCAGTCTCATCATCAGAAACAGGAAGCCCATAGCCCCCAGAATGACGAAGATGCCCACGGTCACTTCTGTGGATCTCCCGTACATGCCCGCCGCCCTCCTGACGTGTTCACAAGCTGATTCATCCCTGCCGACCATCCAGACTCGGGCGGCGGGAAAGGAATTCATCCATTTGTCTGCCCGTTCTCCGCCTGCCGCCATCCGAACCCCGTGCATCGAATCCACACCGGCATAACGGCACCGTCCTTTTCGACGCTGACGGCAGGACAACTCGACCTATAGAAGCAGCGAGGTGAGAACATAATCCAGGACGAGCACCGCCACCGAACTCACAACCACCGCCCTGGTGGTGGCACGGGTGACTCCCTCCGTCGTAGGCACTGCCGTGTAACCGATAAGGCAGCATGCCCAGGCAACGGCCAGTCCGAAGACGACGGACTTGAAAAGTCCTCCCATAATGTCGGAAAGCGCCACCGAGCGGGCTGTTTCCGAATAGAACGCATGGCCGTCGACCCCGAGCCACCAGACTCCCACGACGTACCCGCCCAATATTCCCGCCAGGTTGAAGAAAACCGTCAAGATCGGCATGGAGACCAGGCTTGCGTAAAGTTTGGGAGTGATCACATACTTCACGGGGTTTACGGCCATCATCTCCAATGCGCTCATCTGCTCGGTGATTCTCATGATCCCTATCTCGGCGGTAATGGATGAACCCGCCCTTCCGGCGACCATCAGGGCGGAGAGTACCGGACCGAGTTCCCGAATGATGGAGAGCGCGACGACGGAGCCCAGGAGTCCGCTGGATCCGAACTTCCCCAGGTTGTGGTATACTTGAAGGCCGAGGACCATCCCGGTGAACAGACCCGTGAGAAGGATGATGGGCACCGATTTCGCGCCTATGAACGCGATTTGATCTCCAATCCTCTTCAACCTCAGCGGAGGCAGCCATCCACAGGAAAGGCTCTCGGCAAGAAAAATAACGCTCCTGCCCGCCAGACCTACCAGATCGATGGAACGACGTCCAATGGAAGAAGCCAGCCGCATTGCCATCATGGGATCATAATATCTTCAAAATAGTCCTTGTCGGTTCTGCTGAAGGGAATCGGCCCCTCGGGTTCCCCCGAAATGAACTGGACGACCCTCGGATCCCCGCTTTGCATGATCTCCTGAGGAGTGCCTTCCGCAACCAGTTTCCCATGGAAGAGGATGAACACACGGTCTGCAATCTTGAGGGAAGAGTGAATATCGTGAGAAACCACAATGGAAGTGACCCCCAGCGCCCTGTTGAAATCCAGAATGAGTTTGCTGATGACGCCCGCCGAGATGGGATCGAGGCCCGACGTAGGTTCGTCATAGAAAACCACCTTCGGGTCCATGGCGATCGCCCTGGCAAGCCCGATTCTCTTAGCCATACCTCCCGACAACTGCGACGGCATGAGTCCCTCGATGCCTCTCAGCCCGACCAGTTCCAGCTTCATTTTCACAACGGTCTTCACCACGGGCTCCGCAAGCCTGGTGTGCTCCCGGAGCGGAAACGCTATATTTTCAAACACGTTCAGATAGTTAAACAATGCAGACCCCTGGAAGAGCATTCCCATCTTCTTCCTGGCGGCGTACAGTTCCTTTCTCGACATGGCGGTGAGTTCCTGGTCCTCAAAGAATACTTTTCCGGAATCGGGCTTCTCGAGTCCCGAGAGAAGTTTCAACAGCGTGGATTTGCCCGATCCGCTGCCTCCAAGGATCACCGATATCCGGTTTCTTTCGAAGCAGCAGGTTAAACCGTCCGTTGCCGCAAGTCCGTTGAAACTCTTGGTAAGATTCTCGACCCTGATCATCAGCTCGACTATTCTTTCCTGGATTCCCGCCTTCGAGACCGTGTCGTATCGATTTATAACATTCGAGTTGGCGCGACGGCTATCCACCAGATGCCCAAGGGCGAGTTGGTTGATTGCCAAATCCAACCACCGGCAGGCGAGGAGAAGTCTGCAAGATGCTT
>JABUEY010000046.1 GCA_013314815.1 Syntrophobacteraceae bacterium | reverse complement strand
CCATAGCCCTTTTCCTCCTGCTCTCAGGGCTACACTATACCACATAACCTTCCGATTTGCCTATTTTTTATTCCTATTAAACCATAAAAATCCACTCCCAGGCCCTACAATTACGACACAGTCTCCAATACCGGTATCAGCGCATCACGTGTGCCGTGATGCCGGGAAAAGATTTGGTCCAGCTTTTCCTTCATTACACATCCTCCCTTCTATTCCAGGATCGGATCCTGGATTGATCGATTGTAAGACAGCCTGACACAAACAACCGCTCAACGTGCTCCGTGGCCAGGGTTGGGGTTGCCGATCATGTTGCCCTCCATGCTTTCAGGCGGCGAAGCGAATGACGTTTTGTGAAATTATACACAAAAAATTCCGCAGCACAGCCTGTTCACAGTTTCACCGGTACCGATCTGAAATGGACTGTCGCCTCCCAATGGCCCCTTTCCCCCGGTCTTATTTGCTGAAAAAGATCGGAGGGAGGCGATTGTAGCATTCACGCAGTTTGCTTTGCCAAATCGGGTCCTGGTGATCGGGGTTCACTGTGACCACGGAACTGTGCGGCGGCTGTGGATTATCCGTACGTGGAAGGTTTGTGTTCGACTTGGGATTCAAAGCGGACAAGGCCATAAAGAGGCCTTCCGCCCTCACGAAGAGACACTCCTTTCATAGCCGATCACCCCATCTTCCTTCACGAGAACATGAGAATCCGGTCAGTCGTGCTATGTTGTGCGAACATTGAATGAGGTTCCAGCTCTTCCACCCATGACGATTTCACCGTATCGGCTAATCCCGGCCATGTCAAGAGAAAATTATAACAAGGTTATTTCGATTATACTTATCACTTGATAGAGGATTGTACAGATCACCGAAATACCAAGCCCTTGTTTCCAGACATGATTTTGTGACAATTCCCCGGTTCCGGGTCAGACAGGGCAATTGTGCATTCGGAAGGCCATTGATGCGGGGCATGAAAAGGAGAAGGGAAGGGTTGCAGGGTCAGGGATTTTCATGCAAGCTCGATTTCATGCTTCAGGTTTCGTTCCATGAGTTCCCGAACCACCAGGAACGGATCTTTGTCTTCATAAAGGACACGGTACACCTGTTCGCATATGGGCATTTCGACCTCCATCCGACGTGCCAGGAAGTGAACCGACCGGGCCGTTTTGACACCTTCGGCGACCATTCTCATTTCCGCAAGGATTTCCTGGATCTTCCTGCCTTTTCCCAGCTGTATCCCCACCGTCCGATTGCGGCTCAGATCCCCGGTGCAGGTAAGGAGCAAATCCCCCACTCCCGCAAGTCCGGAAAAAGTAAGGGGGTGAGCTCCCATTTTGACGCCCAGGCGTGATATTTCAGCAAGGCCGCGCGTAATCAAAGCGGCTCGCGTGTTGTGTCCAAACCCCATGCCGTCGCAGACTCCCGCCGCAACTGCTATGACGTTCTTGGACGCACCCGCCAGTTCTACTCCGATCTTGTCCAGGCTGGTGTACACCCGGAAGAAGCTCGTTGAGAATATGCGTTGAACCGTCCTGGCCAGGTCCATGCTTTCACCGGCCACGGTGACCGCTGTCGGGATCTTCTGGATGACTTCATGGGCGAAGGAAGGACCGGAAAGGCAAAGAACGTGCGCGAAATCCGCAGAAGGCAGTACATCGCGCCATATGCCGGACATGGTGAGCAGCGTATCGTTTTCGATACCCTTGGTGGCGTTGACAATGATACAGCCCGGTGCCAGGAATGGCAGCATTTGGGCGGCTACACTGCGATAGACGTGAGAAGGCACCACCATGACAAGAAAGTCGTGGCCGCCTGCAACGTCCTCCAGCCTGTTATGCGCAGTGACGTTGGCATCCAGGATGAACCCCGGCAGGTAGATGTTGTTCCGGCGGGTTTTTTTTATACTTTGATAGAGTTCTTCCTCGTATACCCAGAGGTCGACATGGTAACCCTTGCAGGCGAGAAGTTGAGCGAGAGTCGTGCCCCAGCTGCCGGCCCCTACGACGCCGATCCGATCATGTAAGTCCGCCAACTCTACAATTCCTCCTTCGAATTGTCACTTTCGGCAAGCACGGCAATGTCGACCACCCTTTCTCCTTCGTTGAGCCCCATCAGCTTGACCCCCTGGGTCACTCTTCCGATCTTGCTGATCTGGAAAACGGGTATTCGGATCAATCGGCCGTGATCCGTAATTATGAGCACTTCTTCATCCTCTCCCACCTGCCGGAACCCGACAACGGATCCGTTGCGATCCGAAACTCGTATGTTGAGTACTCCCTTGCCACCGCGGGACTGGCAGCGGTAGGCATTTTCAGGAGTTCTCTTGCCGAAGCCGTTTTCCGTAACAACCAGGATGGACTTGCCTTCATCAATGACATCCATGCCCACCAGGTGGCTTCCGTCGATGTTCATACCGCGTACTCCCCGACTCACCCTTCCCAGCGGCCGGAATTCCGTCTCACGTACGCGAATGGACTTGCCTGCACGGCTCATGAGGAAAAGATCGCGGTTGCCGTCGGTTATGCAGGCAGAGATGAGTTCATCGTCGTCGTCGAGGACAACAGCTTTGATGCCCGTTGAACGAGGATTACCGTAAGCGGCCAGTTCGGTCTTCTTGACCACTCCGTTTCGCGTGGCCATCACGGCGTAATGCCCTTCCGTGAATTCCTTGACCGGCAGGATGGTCTGGATTTTTTCTCCCTGCTGAAGCGGCAGAAGATTCACTATAGCCTTTCCCAGGGCTGAAGGACCGACTTCGGGTATTTCATAGACCTTGAGCCAGAAAACCTGCCCCCGGTTGGTGAACACGAGAAGGTAGTCGTGGGTCGAAGCGGCGAACAGGCAGGTGACGAGGTCTTCTTCCCTCGTGGACATTCCCGTTCTGCCTTTACCCCCCCGTCTCTGGCTGCGGTACACGGAGAGGGGGGTCCGCTTGATGTATCCCGCCTGGGAGATGGTCACCACCATTTCTTCGTCGGCGATAAGATCCTCGATGCACAAATCACCCGCCTCGGCGACAATTTCGGTCCTGCGCGGGTCTGCATACTGTTCGAGCAGCTCCTGAACCTCTTCTCGAATAACCTGGTCCACGAGTGCCGGAGATGAGAGGATACGGCGGAGCCTTTCAATTTCCTGGATCAGCTGGTGATATTCTTCGATGATCTTGTCTCGTTCGAGTCCCGTCAGGCGCTGCAGACGCATTTCCAGGATGGCCTGGGCCTGGGCTTCCGTGAAACCGAACCGCTCCATGAGCTGCAGCCTGGCCTGGGCCGGGTTGGCTGCGGCCCTGATGAGTTCGATCACCTCGTCGAGATTGTCGAGAGCCTTCTTGAGTCCTTCCAGAATATGGGCTCTTTTCTCTGCCTGCCTCAATTCATATTGACTGCGCTTCACAATGACCCGGCGCCTGAAATCGAGGAAATTGCGAAGAACTTCCTTAAGATTCAAAACTTCGGGCTTGTTGTCCACCACAGTCAGCATGATGACTCCGAAGCTGCTTTCAAGGGCAGTGTGCTTGTACAACTGATTTTCTATAACTTTGGGTTCCTCGCCCTGGCGCAATGTGAGGACGATTCGCATGCCCTCGCGGTCGGATTCATCCCGGATGTCCTGAATCCCTTCCATCTTCTTCTGCTTGACGAGTTCCGCGATCCGTTCCAGGAGTCTCGCCTTGTTCACTTGGTAGGGCAGTTCGGTCACGATGAGGTGATTTCTCCTGCCGTATTCCTCTACTTCGACCCGGGCTCTCATCTTTACGGTGCCTCTGCCCGTTTCGTAAGCGTCCCTGATACCATCACAGCCATAGATAAAGCCAGCCGTGGGAAAATCCGGGCCGGGTATGTAGCGCATCAGCTCACGTACGGTTATGCCAGGCTGGTCCAGAAGGGCTAAAATCCCTTTACAGAGCTCGCCCAGATTGTGAGGAGGGATATTGGTGGCCATCCCGACGGCGATGCCCGACGATCCGTTGAGCAGCAGGTTGGGAACCCGGGTGGGAAGCACCATGGGTTCAAGCAGGGTATTGTCATAGTTGGGCTGGAAGCCGACCGTTTCCTTTTCGATGTCCCTCAGGAACTCGTGTCCCAGCCTGTGCATGCGTACTTCCGTATACCGCATGGCAGCCGGGGGATCACCGTCTACAGACCCGAAGTTGCCCTGCCCGTCCACGAGCGGGGAGCGCATGGAGAAACCCTGTGCCAGGCGCACGAGAGCATCGTACACGGCGGCCTCTCCGTGGGGGTGGTACTTACCTATGACATCTCCGACAATACGGGCCGACTTCTTGTAAGGTTTGTTGAAGTCGTTTTTCAGTTCGTGCATGGCAAAGAGTATGCGCCTGTGCACGGGTTTGAGGCCATCCCTCACATCGGGAATCGCCCGGCCTATGATGACACTCATGGCGTAGTCAAGGTAGGAGAGCTTGATTTCGTCTTCGATATTGATCGTCTTGAGATCCATTCTGAAGTTTCCTTGGGCTGTGAAGAGACCACCCCGTACCCGGCTGTGTGCACTTCTTTACCTGGTGCGCTTAAATATCGAGTTCCCTGAAGTCCAGGGCATTGACCTGGATGAACTCGCGCCGCGGTTCCACACGATCACCCATCAGTGTGGTGAATAGTTCGTCGGCCAGGTACTCGTCTTCTATCCTTACCTGGAGAAGCGTACGCTTATCGGGGTTCATGGTGGTTTCCCACAGCTGGTCCGGATTCATCTCTCCGAGACCTTTGTAACGCTGAATGCCGGTGCCCTTCCTGGCTTCCTCGGTGAGGTACCCGAAAAGGCTCCTCAGATCCTCGAACCTCTCCTCATCCCGTCCATCCTTTACCACATACGGAGTTTGCCTGAGGATTTCCAGGTGATTGACGTAGAGTTCCAGGAGCTTCTTGAATTCTATGGACTGAAGGAAGGCATGTTCAAGCCTCACCCGGCCTTCTCCGGCGGGAGCACCCGGCTGGTAGACTTCCAGGTCATACCCCTGGTCCTCTTCCTCGACCTCGATGGAGAGGACTTCATACCCGGCCTTTTCAAGTTCAACTCTCAGAACCGAGGTGTTCGTTTCCGTGTCCGACAGGGATAATCTGTTGACGCTGAAAATACGGATTACCAGTTCCAGAAGAGCCTTGGGCACACCTTTCTGACTCTGACGCTGCAGCCATTCTTCATACCGGGAGAAGTTCTTCAGGAGTTGAATGAGTTCGTCGGGGGGCACAGGCCTCTCATTTCCGGACAGGTAGACCTCCTTTTTTTCAGCGGCCCTGCGCAGGAGAAAGGCGTTCAATTCCTCCTCATCCTTGAGATAATACTCCTGCTTGCCCACGCCTACTCGGAAAAGGGGAGGCTGAGCGATGAAGAGATGACCACGTTCAATAAGGTCCGGCATCTGCCTGAAAAAGAAAGTCAGAAGCAGGGTACGAATGTGCGCACCGTCCACGTCGGCGTCCGTCATGATGATGGTCTTATGATAACGGAGCCTGTCCGGATTGTATTCATCCTTGCCGATGCCCGTGCCCAGGGCCGATATCATCGTACGGATCTCCTGGTTTTCAAGCATCTTGTCGAACCGGGATTTTTCCACGTTCAGTATCTTTCCCCTGAGGGGAAGAATAGCCTGGAACCGCCGGTCCCGGCCCTGCTTGGCGGAACCGCCCGCCGAATCGCCTTCGACAATGAAGATCTCACTCCTGGACGGATCCCGCTCCTGGCAATCCGCCAGTTTTCCTGGAAGCGAATGATCGCTCAGTATTCCTTTGCGCCTGGTGAGTTCCTTTGCCCGGCGAGCGGCCTCCCTTGCCCTGGCCGCCTCCAGGACCTTGTCCATGATTGCCCTGATAACTCTTGGATTTTCCTCGAAGAATATAGAAAGCTTCTCGTAAACCAGGTTCTCGACCAGTCCCTTGACCTCACTGTTGCCGAGCTTGGTCTTGGTCTGACCTTCGAACTGGGGCTGAGACAGCTTGGTACTCACAATGGCAGTCAGCCCCTCCCGCACATCGTCGCCTGTGAGTTTATCCAGATCGCTCTTGGGCAGCTTATTCTGCAACGCATATTGCTTGATGGATCGAGTCAAACCCGCCTTGAAACCGACGAGGTGGGTACCACCCTCTTTTGTGTTGATATTATTAGCAAAAGTCAGAATCTTCTCTATATAGGTCTGATTGTACTGAATAGCTATTTCGACGCTGATTCCCTGCTTGTCTCCCGCCACGTGGATAATTTCGGGATACAGAGGCTCCTTGTTTTTGTTGAGATATTCCACAAAGGACACGATTCCGCCGTCATACTGAAAACTCCTGTCCCTGGGAATCCTTTCATCCGACAGTTCAATATGAATCCCGCGGTTGAGAAAGGCCAGTTCTCTCAATCGTTGAGCCAGCATATCAAAGCTGATTTCCGTGTCGCTGAATATCTCGGTGTCCGGTTTGAAGGTGACTTTTGTACCCCTGCGTTGAGTCTCCCCCTTCACGATAAGAGGGGTCTTGGGTTCTCCCCGCTCATAACGCTGATAATAGACCTTCCCGTCCCTTCGTATTTCCACTTCGAGGTATTCGGAAAGTGCATTGACGACGGACACCCCCACTCCGTGGAGGCCTCCCGAAACCTTGTAGGACGAGTCGTCGAACTTGCCTCCCGCATGGAGCTTGGTCATGACGACCTGGACTGCGGGAATGTTTTCCTTCTCATGAAGATCGACGGGTATACCCCGCCCGTTGTCTTCCACCGTTATGGAACCGTCCAGGTGGATCTGTATGCGCACATGATCGCAGTGACCAGCCATAGCCTCATCTATGCTGTTGTCCACCACCTCGTAAACAAGGTGGTGAAGACCTTCCGTGGACACGTTTCCCACATACATGGAAGGCCTTTTGCGAACGGCACTGAGCCCCTCAAGCACGGTTATCTGCTGGGCCGTATAGTCGTTGGAGGGTGTGACATCTACCGCAACTGAATCCGACATACAAAACCTCTGAACTCTGTTAGAACCGGTCTCCAAGAGATTTTCCTTACAAACACATTAAAATAACCTTTTTAGCGCAGCTTTTCAATTCATTTCGAGGTGGTTCGAGGGAAGAAGTCTTGACGGGGAGGTTTCAGAATCTGCCACCCGGTGAACTCATACGATCATGGGCATGATCAGGCTGAAATAACCTTCATCGTCCGGTCCGAGGAATACGCCACCATGTGCGTCGTCAGCCCACTCGAACCGTACGCGGGAACTCTCCATGGCCTGGATGGTTTCCATGACGTACCTGATGTTGAAGGAGACGGAAAAATCTTCCCCTTCGTAGTCGATGTCCAGGACATCGTTTGCCTTTCCCAACTCGGGATTGCCGGCATCGAGTTCCAGGCTGCCTTTCTTCACGGTTAAACGCACATGCCGCCAGGTCTGGCTGGTCAGCACGGCCACACGCCTGAGGCCATAATAAAGGGCTTCCCAATCCGTTTCGAAGGCATAAGGCCTGCTGGAAGGAATGATCGCCTGATATTCGGGAAAGTGCCCTTCCAGAAGCTGGACACTGAGAAAGGTCGAGGGAGTTCTGAGGATCAGGCACTTTTCCTCGATGCCCAGGGAAGCCATGGTTTCCTTTTCGAGGAGGCGAAGCATCTCCAGGACACCTTTCCTGGGAATGATGACCCCTCCACCGATGGGAATGCTGGAAAATACCTCCGCCGGCATTTCAAAACTGGCAAGCCGGTGGCTGTCCGTCGATACGAATCTCAGGCGGCCGCCTTCCACCGGATGCAGGAAGACTCCGGATATACTGAAGGAATCATCGTCGGAAGGAATCGCATAGGCAGTTTTGTTCAAGGCCTTCCAGAGGAGAACCGCGTCGATGTCAACCAGTTCGGTCTCTTCATAAAAATGAATGGATGGAAAATCCGAAGCGGGAATCGTGGACAGTTCAAACCGGGATCGTCCTGCCCGCACAAGGAGTTTATCGTAGGGCAGACTTTCGAGTTCAATCATATTTTGGGGGATTTCACGAACGACATCGAAGAGCTTCCTGGCGGAGACCGTCAGGCTTCCCGGCACCTCCACTTGTGTTTCTATCTTTGTCCAGAGGCTCAACTCAAGATCCGTCACCAGAAATTCCACATCCTGCCTGCCTTCCGCCTTGATCAGAGTGTTCGACAGGATCGTCATACCCGTTTTTCGCTCGGTAACATTCTGGATCTTCTGCAAGACCTGAGTTAGATTGGTCTTGTCCACATGGATTTTCATTTCCGCTTCCCCGCTGATGATCTTTCTATTGAGATGAGCTTATCCAGCAAAAAGAGTCATCATCTTAATAAGGGGATGTTTAAATGTCAAAAGGATTGTTAAAATACTGAAATTACTAATATTGTTTCTTTGCAGACTTTTCACATCCCGGGCACGGAATCATCCACCCTTTGTGAAAGAATGAGTTTCCAACAATTTTTTGACAACGTGGCGACAACGTTTTGAACCGACTTCCAACAGGTTTCTGAAAAGGCTCTTCCGGCAAACAACGCCCGGACAGTTGTCGCAAGAGACGAAGGCGGAATACACCCGCAACGACATCATTCCCGGGAAGGCGGAAATGGCATGCGGCCTTTCTCACAATACACACTGGAACGGGGATGAGTATACAGCCGCCGCCCCCGGTATTTCCTCGTTGAGGTGTCTGTGCTTCTGGAGTATTGACTCATAAGGACCCATGAAAGAGGTCTTTGAGAGAAAATGAACAAAGTGTGTCATTGTGGGACGGGTGAATATTCACTCAGGTACAGTGGGAAACAGGCCAATAGCTTGTGCAACCTTGGTCTTGATGTGCAGTAGACTTTTGTGCTTGACAAGATGTTGTGCGTAAATTAGGGTGGGTGCCGCGTTAAGATGCGTCACCGATCATACTGCGAAAAGTTCCGGCAGCACTCCTCTGGGCGACGATCATTCTTTTCACCTGCGAAGTCCCTGTTCATGTTTTGCAGCAGTCCCCTTTTCCTTTCACCTTTTTCCATCTGCCATTCAAGAATAACGGCTGTGCGACAGTGTGAAGTATGCGGTGTAAACCGAGACGGGAAAGGGAGGTGAGATATCGTATATTTACCATTGATTCCAGTTGGTTGTGTAAAAGGTAACAACTGA
Source organism: Syntrophobacteraceae bacterium (assembly GCA_013314815.1). Taxonomy (GTDB): domain Bacteria; phylum Desulfobacterota; class Syntrophobacteria; order Syntrophobacterales; family Syntrophobacteraceae; genus JABUEY01. Next base: position 19,540 of record JABUEY010000046.1, on the reverse strand, counting down.
GGCACTGAATTTTCAACGAGATGGACAAAAGTACATCAGGCGGAGGCCGACGATGCCCTACGATGCGACAAGACTGAAAGACTGGCAGATTTCAGAAGAAGCCGAAAAGAATATGCCCACTCCATGGGAATGGCAAGAAAAGCTGGGCCTGGAAAGAGATGAAATTCTCCCCATGGGAAGGCTCTGCAAGCTGGACTTCATGAAGATCATGGAACGGCTCAAAGACCGTCCCGATGGGAAGTACATCGAGGTGACAGCCATTACACCGACACCTCTGGGTGAAGGAAAGAGCACCACTTCGGTGGGCCTGATGGAGGGACTGGGTAAGCGGGGAGTCAACGTGGGCGGGTGTCTGCGTCAACCGTCGGGTGGTCCGACCATGAACGTCAAGGGTACGGCCGCCGGTGGGGGCAATGCTCTACTCATTCCCATGACGGAATTTTCCATGGGACTGACCGGTGATATCAACGACATCATGAATGCCCACAATCTTGCCATGGTGGCCCTTACGGCCCGCATGCAGCATGAGCGGAACTACAGCGACGAACAGCTCGAGCGGCTGACGAAAATGCGCCGCCTGGATGTGGATCCCACCCGGGTGGAAATGGGCTGGATCATGGACTTTTGCGCTCAGGCGCTGCGGAACATCATCATCGGTATCGGAGGCCGGCAGGACGGGTTCATGATGCAGTCCAAGTTCGGGATTGCGGTGAGTTCGGAATTGATGGCGATCCTGTCCATTGTCAGAGATCTGCCCGACTTGAGGGAAAGACTGGCCAACATAACGGTTGCCTTCGACAAGAGAGGCAACCCGGTGACCACGGGTGACCTGGAAGTCGCCGGTGCCATGACCGCTTTCATGAGAAATACCATCAATCCGACTCTCATGTGCACCGCCGAATACCAGCCCTGCATGGTGCACGCAGGACCCTTCGCAAACATTGCCGTGGGCCAGTCTTCCATTATCGCGGACAGGATAGGCCTGAAGATGTTCGATTATCACATTACGGAAAGCGGGTTTGCGGCGGACATCGGGTTCGAGAAATTCTGGAACGTCAAGAGCCGGTACAGCGGCCTGAAGCCGCACGTCTCCGTACTCACCACCACCATACGGGCACTCAAGATGCACGGCGGAGGTCCGAGAGTGGTTGCAGGTCTGGCCCTACCCGACGCATACATGAAGGAAGACCTGGCCCTTCTGGAAAAGGGCATTCCCAACATGGTCCATCACATCAATACGATCCGCAAATCGGGGATGAACCCGGTGGTATGCATCAATGCTTTCCATACGGATACGAAGGACGAAATCGCCATGGTGCGGCGTTATGCCGAAGTGGCAGGCGCCCGCTGCGCGTTGTCCGAACATTGGGCCAGGGGTGGTGAGGGAGCTCTGGAATTTGCCGATGCGGTCATCGATGCCTGCAAGGAAGAAAGCACCTTTAAGTTCCTCTATCCCCTTGAAATGAAGCTGAGAGATCGTGTTGCCACCATTGCCAGGGAGGTGTATGGAGCCGACGGTGTATCCTGGACTCCCGAGGCGGTAGCCAAAGCGAAAATGCTGGAGTCCGACCCGAAGTATGACGACTATGCCACCATGATGGTGAAGACTCATCTGAGCCTCTCTCATGATCCGATGGTCAAAGGTGTACCGAAGGGTTGGGTCCTTCCCATACGCGACGTCCTGATTTACTCCGGGTCCAAGTTTCTGTGTCCTTGTGCGGGAACCATAAGTCTGATGCCCGGCACTTCTTCGAACCCGGCGTTCCGCAGAATCGACGTCGATGTGCAAACCGGCAAGGTCATGGGACTTTTTTAGATCCAAATCGAACGGAGCGGGGGCCGAATCCGGACCCCCGTTCGAAGGAGGGAGAACATGCCGGCCAAATTGCTCAAAGGGGCTGAAGTGGCCAAGGAGATTCGAGCGGAACTCAAGGCGGAGGTGGAGAAGCTTAAGGCGGAACATGGAGTGGTGCCTGGGCTGGTCACCATCCTGGTGGGTGAAAACCCGGCTTCCCAGAGCTATGTCCGGGCCAAGCAGAATACGGCGCACGAGCTTGGATTCCACTCGGTCCAGGACAATCAGCCCGCGGACACCAGCGAGGAAAAGCTTCTCGATCTCATTTCTTCGTACAACAAGGACCCCCAGGTTCACGGAATACTGGTTCAGCTGCCCCTTCCCAGACATATAAACGAAAACAAGGTGCTGCTCGCCATAGACCCGGGCAAGGACGTGGACGCTTTCCATCCCGTGAATGTCGGGAAACTCATGATCGGGGAACCCGATTACCTCCCCTGCACTCCTGCAGGGATACAGGAACTCCTGGTCCGCTCAGGAACGGAGATATCGGGTGCCGAGGTTACGGTTGTCGGGCGATCCAATATCGTGGGCAAACCCATCGCCATGATGCTGCTTCAGAAAGGGAAGGGTGCCAACGCCACGGTGACCGTATGCCATACCCGCACCAAGGACGTGAAGTTCCACACGCGCCGGGCCGACATTCTCATTGTAGCCGCCGGGGTTGCGGAATACGTGAAGGGAGACATGATCAAGCCGGGAGCGGTGGTGATCGACGTTGGAGTCAATGAAGTGGGAAAAACCGCGGACGGCAAGCGTATCCTCAAAGGCGACGTGGCATTCGACGAAGCGGTCGAGATTGCCGGCGCCATCACGCCCGTACCGGGCGGAGTGGGCCCGATGACCATTACGATGTTGATGAAGAACACCGTTCGCGCGTGCAAGGTGCATAACCGTATTAAAGACTGAAAACTCAACTGAAAAATGAGTTGACACAAGAGCCCGTGGAAGGGATTCTTCCCACGGGCATTGCTTTTTGTAGAACCGGTTGTGCTGTGCTCTCTTGTTATCCGGTCTGAAGGGCGGAGAAAATGAGTCAGCAAGAGTGGAAAGTTCTCATTATCGATGACGACCCCAGCATACGCAGGGTCATGACCATCAGTATGGAAGACGCAGGTTTCAGAGTATTCAGCGCACCCGATGGGGAGACGGGAATAGAAGTCTGCAGGAAGGAATCTCCACATATTGTGATTACGGATATCCGGATGCCTGGAATAGACGGGATCGAAGTGCTCAAGCGAATCAAGGAGATGGAAGCCGATACGGAGGTGATCGTAGCCACGGCATTCAGCGAAATCGATTTTGCCGTCAAGGCCCTGCAGCTTGACGCTTCCGATTTCATCACAAAACCTATCGGTGATGAAGCTCTGATGGTCGCTTTGCGCCGGGCCACCCAGAGATACACCACCCGGCGCGAACTGAGGGACTACACCGCTCTCATTGAAGAAAGGTGGATGGAAACCGCCGAGGAGCTGGCCAAGACCTTTCATTTCCAAGAGATGCTTATCGAAAGCTCCATAGATGGGATTGTGGCCTGTGACAAATCCGGGAAAGTGATCGTTTTCAACAAGAGCATGGAAGATATGCTCGGGTATACAAAGAAGGAATTCATACGGACGAAAAGCCTGGATGAACTTTTTTCAGAGGGTGAAGCGGACAGGTTCAGAAACAAGCTTTTTTCGGAGGAGTTTGGCGGGCGCAACAGGCTGTTTCTCTTTGAAACCACTCTCGTAAGCAGGGCCGAGGTGAAGATTCCCTGCCAGGTATCAGCCACCGTGATGTTCGATGGAGAGGAGGAAGCGGGAATTGTCGTTTTTTTCAGGGACCAGCGGGAAATAAGGAAACTGGCTCAACAGGTGGCGGACCAGGCAAGGCTGCTTCATCAGGACAAGATGATATCCCTGGGCAAACTTGCTGCAAGTGTCGTCCACGAAATAAACAACCCCATCTCGGGCATCCTCAACTACACCCGCCTCATGCTGAAGATCCTGGCCAAAGGAGTATTACAGCAGGATTCCATCTCCAGGTTTCAGAACTACCTTTCTCTCATGGAAGGCGAACTCAGCCGCTGTTCCAAGATTGTCTCCAATCTGCTGGCGTTTTCCCGCATGCCCCGGGTTGAATTCGTTCAGATCGACATCAATGAACTGCTCAAACGCTGCATCGCGCTGAGTGAACACAAGCTTACTCTCCAGAACATCAGGATCGAGGTCTGTCTCCAGGAGAGGCTCCCCACGGTGTTGGGAGATTTCAACCAGCTCCAGCAGTGTGTCATCAATCTTATCTTCAACGCTATTGATGCCATGCCGGAGGGTGGTCTGCTTCAGGTCAAAAGCAGCTTTGATCTGCGCCGAAACTGGGTGGAGATTCAGGTGCGGGATACGGGCTGCGGGATCGCCGTTGAAGACCAGCCTTATATTTTCGATCCTTTCTTTACGACCAAGAAGGAAGGAAAAGGCCTGGGGCTCGGCCTTTCAACCGTCTACGGAATTGTCGACCGTCACAAGGGAACGATAAGCGTCGTCAGCGAGGTGGGCAGGGGGTCGAATTTCATGATCAGGCTTCCTGCCGGTCGGGTGTGAGGCCATACCTTTTGATCTTGTTGTGGAGGGTTGCGCGGTTTATTTCGAGGGTTGTCGCTGCCCTGGAAATGTTCCAGCGGCACATCCGAAGGATGTGAGCGATGTGGTTTCTTTCCATCTCCTTCAGGGAAAGCGGCATTTCCCGGCCTCCGGCGCGGAAGAGAAAAGCGAAATCCCCTTTTTCCAGAATCCTTTTCTTCGCCAGCACCACTGCCCGCTCGATGGTGTTTTCCAACTCCCTCACGTTGCCCGGCCAGTCGTAATTTCGAAGCAGATGGATGGCGTCATCGCTGATGCCCGCCACCTGCCTGTTGGTTTCCTCCCTGAAGCGTTTGAGAAAGTGCAATGCCAGCAGAGGAATGTCTTCCGTTCTCCGGCGAAGAGGAGGTACTTCGATTTCGATCACCTTGAGACGAAAGTAGAAATCCTGCCTGAAAACCCCACGCACGATTTCTCTGGCCAGGTCGTGATGGGTTGCGGAAATCAGCCTGAAGTCCACGGGAATCTCCCGGGAACCACCCACTCTGTATATCTTTTTTTCCTGAAGAACTCTTAGCAGATCCACCTGCATCCTGGGAGATATCTCCCCGATTTCATCAAGAAAAAGCGTCCCGTTTTCGGCCATTTCGAGCCGACCTTTACGGGTGCGGGTTGCCCCGGTGAACGATCCCGCTTCGTGCCCGAACAGTTCGCTCTCGAGCAGTGACTCGGAGAATGCTCCGCAGTTGATCGGTATGAACGGTCCGTACCTGCGGGGACTCCTCGCGTGGATGGCTTTGGCGACCAGTTCCTTTCCGGTGCCCGTCTCTCCTTGAAGCAAAACAGGGGAATCCACCCCAGCCACTTCATCGATCATGGAGAAGAGTCGTTTCATGCAGTTTGATGAGCCGATGAGATCCTGGCATTGCATCCGGTTATCCATCTGCTCGCGCAGCAGGAGGTTTTCATCGAGAATCTTCTTGTGGTGGATGAGTTTTTCCACCAGCAGGGTGAGCTGTTCGGGTTCGAAAGGCTTGAGCATGTAGTCGTTGGCGCCGAGCTTCATGGCTTCCACCGCTGTCTCGATGGACCCATAAGCGGTGATCATGACAGTCAGAGCCTGGGGATGATGCGTCTTGACATGCTTCAGGATATCGAGTCCCCCCAGGTCAGGCATCCTGATATCGAGAAAAAGCAGATCGTATTCTTTTTCACGGAGGCGTTCGATGGCCTGACGACCGTCCCTCGCCGAATCCACTTCGTGGCCCGCTTTTATGAGCCAGGCAACGAGGGATTCCCGCACAATCAGTTCGTCATCGACCACCAGGATCTGGATACGGCTCGACATCACTTTACCCTCCCTCTTCGGATCGAGCGTCTCCGCCTCCCGCCGGAAAGCGGATGATGAATTTCGATCCCTGTCCCACCTCGCTCCTGACATAGATCATGCCGTCGTGTTCCTTCACGATCCCGTACACCACGGAAAGACCGAGCCCCACACTCCTGTCCTGGTTCTTCGTCGAAAAGAAGGGCTCGAACACCTGGGACAACAACTCGGGCGGAATGCCCACCCCTTCGTCTTCCACCATGAGTCGAAGTTGATCTTTAACGGAGTCCCAACTGGTTCTTACCGACAGCCTTCCGCCGTGGGGCATCGCCTCGATGGCATTGAACAGCAGGTTCAGAAGGCACTGCTGAATTTGCCCGGGGTCGCCGGTCATCTCCGGAAGGTTTTCATCCAGGTCGAGCTGAAACCGGATCCTCTGGTTCCCGATCCTGTGCCTGCCCAGCACGATCGCCCTGCGAACCAGGTCATTGAGTTGAAAGGTTTTCCATTGCACCTTCTGCTGCCTGGCGAAAGAGAGCAGGTCGCTCACAATGCTGCTGCAGCGCGCAGATTCGCTGTCGATGAGGTGCAGGTAGTATTCGAATTTCTCTTTCTTTTCCCCGATAAGTTCTCCCGCTTTGAGTTCCTCTCGCATCAGGCGGGCAAGCGCATGAATGCCAGAAAGAGGGTTGTTGATTTCATGAACTGCTCCGGCAACCAGCTTTCCCAAAGAGATCAGTTTGTCTTCATGGATCAAACGCGTCAGGTTACGTTTCAGTGCCCGAGTCTTCTGTTCGAGCTTCTTCTCGAGTTCGTCGGTGATGTCATGGACGATTTCCAGAATGAGGTAGACATCTCCCTTGCGGTTCTTGAGTGGAACCGTAGTGACTTCACAGTATCTGACCCGACTCTTACAGCTGCAATGTTCGTGAATGGCATGGGCGACGGCGCCACTGGTGAGACTCACCTGGAGGGGGCACAGTAGGCTGGACTCATTGCACGGCAAAGGGGACTGGTGAGTGATTTCATGACAGGTCCTGCCGATCACGTCCTCCTTGTTGAGCCCCATGGCTTCCAGGAAAGCAGTGTTTGCGTCCAGGATCCTGAGGTCGGGCTGCAGTATGAGAACCCAGTCCCGGATGCTGAGAAAGATGCTGTCGACAATGCCCTCGATGAGCTCCAGCTGACGTTCCCTGAAAAGATACTCTTCCCGGAGTCGGATGATGTCTCCAAAAAGCCTCGAAATGGTTGATTCGAGAACTCGAACCTTCACTGGATAATGCTTCAGAAAATCATCCAGAAGTTCCTCTTTCCCTGTAAGTTCGATAACAAGGTCCAGGTCGGGGATCTGATAGAAATCGCGATAGTCCGTCGTAGTGAAAATGTGTTTCTGTTCGGCGCGCTGAATACCCACCGCGTTCACATCCGGATCGGCGACCGCGACGATCTGAGCCCGCAGACGCGGAAAACGCCTGGCGTCGATCATCTCCAGGAACGCCCGGCAGCGCTTCCCGCCTCCAATGATCGCTATCTTCATCGGCTTTTCCACAAAGCCCCCCGGCCCGGCCCGGCATGTTCCCCGGCCCCGAAAATCCAGCTCAGCTCTTCGAAATTCTCCAACGAAAGGCCTCTCTCCCAGTGTATAAAATTTAAACACTCCGTTGAAAAATATACAACAGTCCGGTTCGAAAGGAAACAAGCCCCTCTCAGGACGTGACATCCGGGTCTGTGTATAAAAAGTAAACATTGCACTCGGCGTCGCTCCTTTCACTCGAGATCCTTGTTCGAGACTTGTGCGGTTTCCTGATTGTCCAGGAGGGCGTCGAACGCCCGTCGGGCATGTATGTTGCTAAACCTCAGAATACCGGCTCAAGACGGATGATGGCAGATTCAGCAACGCAACCACTTCTCGTATTCATATTCGCTGCAGGTGTATCGAGTATCCGGCGTGCAGTGGCCGATTACAGCTGCACTATGCCTGAGGCAGTACTTCTTATCAACCTGCCGGCGGCAAAGGGGCCGATTCCATCGGGGCAGGAGTCGACTGCGAGGTGTCCCTGGGAGCAGAGCCGCGGGAGTGCGTGCTGATTTGGAGTCTGTTTCTCTCGATGTTCCAGTAAAGGGGAGCTGCGGGGATCATCATGACGACGAAAAGACCGGGAGGTCTCAGGAAAGATCGAGGGATTCGAGGACTCATTATGGAGGAAGAGTGTTGCATCTGGATGAAGGCCAGGGTGGTGAATTTCAAGCTGTGCAACCACACTTCCGATTGTCTGACCTGTCCGTTTGACAGGGCCATGAGCGAAGCATGGGCAAAGCGCCCGTGCGGTCCGAAACAGGACAAGGAGGAATGGATCGCCCGTGGTGAGTGAAGCCGGGGGCGGCGCGGAGCGGGCCGGGAGTCTCACTCGGCCGCCAGCCGAAGAATCAAGATGATCGATCAAAGACGAGGTTCGATGATGTCGAAGAGAATCGGCTTTTACATCTGTCATTGTGGAACCAACATAGCCGGAAAGGTTGCTCCAGGGGAGGTTGCTGCATTCGTGAGCGGCCTCAGGAACGTGGTGGTGGCACGGGACTACAAGTTCATGTGCTCGGACCCCGGGCAGGAAATGATCCAGAAGGATATCCGGGAACTGGGATTGAACCGGGTGGTCGTGGCGTCCTGTTCACCCCGCCTCCACGAGAAGACTTTTCAATCCGCCTGCCGAAGAGCGGGACTTAATCCGTACTATTTCCAAATGGCCTGCGTGAGGGAGCATTGCTCGTGGATTACGGCGGACCCTCAGAGGGCGACGGAAAAAGCGAAGGCTCTTGCCGCAGCTGCGGTCAACCGCGTCAATCATCACCAGAGCCTGGATGCGAGGGAGGTGAAGGTTCACCCGGATGTCATGGTGGTCGGTGCCGGCATCGCGGGTATTCAAACGTCGCTTGATATCGCCCGGGCGGGCCATGAAGTCTACCTGGTGGAGAAGGAGCCGTCCATTGGCGGGCATATGGTGCAGTTTGACAAGACGTTTCCCACACTCGACTGCGCCGCATGTATCTCCACTCCAAAGACTGTTGCGGTGAGTCAGAGTCCGAACATTCACCTGCTTACCTACAGCGAGGTGACGGGCGTGACAGGTTATGTGGGAAACTACACGGTCACCGTTCGCAATAAACCCCGGTATGTGCGGCAGGACCGCTGCACCGGATGCGGGCTCTGCGCCGAGGCCTGTCCTGTTTCGCTGCCCAACGAATTCGACGAGTTTCTCAGCAGCCGCAAGGCGGTTTACCGCTCCTTTCCCCAGGCGGTACCCATAACCTTCTGCATCGACAAGAAGGATCGTGCGCCGTGCGGTACGACTTGCCCCGCCGGCATCAACGTACAGGGGTACATTCAGCTCATTTCCCAGGGCAAATACAGGGAAGCGGTTCAGCTCATCATGGAGCGCCTTCCTCTGCCCGGAGTGCTCGGCAGGGTTTGCCCGCATCCCTGCGAGTTTCAGTGCAGAAGGGCTGAAGTCGATTCGTCTCTGGCCGTGAGGGATCTCAAGCGCTTTGCGGCAGACCGGGTCGACCTCGATGAGCTGCCTGTGCCCGATATCCAGGAACGCTCCGAAGGAGTGGCGGTGATCGGTTCAGGGCCGGCCGGGCTTGCAGCAGCCTACTTTCTCCGGCTCAAGGGTTGCCGGGTAACCATCTTCGAGGCTCTGCCCGTGCTCGGAGGCATGCTTCGGGTGGGCATCCCCGATTACCGGCTTCCTCCGGATGTCCTGGACCGCGAGATCCATCATATTCTCAGGTTGGGAGTGCAGGTGGAAAAAGGCAAGCGCCTGGGAACGGATTTCACACTGGACGATTTGAGGCGGCAGGGGTTTAAGGCCATCTTTCTGGCCATTGGAGCTCATGGAGGAGTGAAACTCAACGTTGAGGGCGAAAGTACGCTCTCGGGAGTGGTGGATGCGGTGGAGTTTCTCAGGAGTGCGAACCTGGGAAACCGTGTTCTGCCGGGCAAGTGCGTGGTGATTGTGGGCGGGGGCAACGTCGCTGTGGACGCAGCCCGGACTGCCCTGCGCCTGGGATGTGAAAAGGTGACCATCGTTTACCGGCGTACCCGAGGCGAGATGCCTGCCTTTGCCGAAGAGATCGACGCCGCGCTGGAAGAAGGCGTGGATCTGGACTACCTGACTGCTCCGGTGGGCATAGTGGGGTCCAATGGAAAAGTGACCGGCATGAAATGCATCCGGACGGAGCTTGGGCCGCCCGATGAAAGCGGCCGCAGGAGGCCGGTGCCCGTAAAGGGATCCGAGTTCGTTATCCAGTGTGACGCAGTAATCCCGGCGATTGGACAGGTTGCCGAGACGCAATACCTGGTGGATGCGGGGCTGGAGGCGACCCGGCGCAGCACTTTGGTGGTTCGGGGGCAAACCATGCAGACGACCGCTCCCGACGTATTCGCAGCAGGTGATGTGGTGAGCGGACCGGCGACGGTGATCGAAGCGGTTGCGTCGGGGCGCAGGGCGGCCGAGGCGATATTTATGTTTATAACGGGCGCCGATCTGGACGGCGCTCTTCCCCCTGTCCCCGAATCAGACGGACGCACACCCGAATGGAGAACGATCCCGCGGGGTATCGGGAGGAGCGACCGGGTGCTGACGGCACACAGGAGTGCGAGGGAGGCCAGGTTGAGCTTTGACGAGGTATCCCTGGGCATGCGAGAGGATGAGGCAAGGCGGGAAGCGCTTCGGTGCCTCAACTGCGGGCTGTGTTCCGAGTGTATGGAATGCGTGCGGGTCTGTGAACGGAATGCCATAGACCATAGTATGCAGGAAGTGACGCAGGAGATCAAGGTGGGGAACATTGTCATCGCAACGGGCTTCGATATCCTGAACCCAGCGCCGTTGAAGCAGTACGGCTACGGCCGCCTCGAAGAAGTCTACACCGGCCTTGAGTTCGAGCGCCTCAATAATGCCGTCGGCCCCACGGGGGGGCAGATCCTGATGAAGAACGGAAACCGACCATCCAGTGTGGGAATCATCCATTGCGTGGGGAGCCGGGATGTGAACCACCACGAATACTGCTCGAGGGTCTGCTGCATGTATGCCCTGAAATACGGGCACCTTATCAAGGAAAAGGTGGGCCACGACACGAAGGTTTTCAATTTTTACATCGATATGCGGTGCTTCGGGAAGGGATACGAGGAGTTCTACCGGCGCCTGCAGGAAGAGGGGGTGACGTTCGTGCGCGGGCGGCCGGGAGAAATAACGGACACGGCCGAGACCCCGGAGGAGAAAGGCAGGCTCATCATCGTCACGGAGGACACCCTGATCGGCAGACGGATGCGCATTCCCGTGGACATGGTTGTTCTGTGCACGGCCATGGAGCCGCGGGCAAATGCCCCCGAGGTGGCCCGCATTTTCGGAATCAACCAGGGAGGAGACGGCTTCTTTCTCGAGGAGCATCCGAAGCTCGGACCCATGAACACGGCGACGGACGGTATCTATCTTGCCGGAACCTGCCAGGGGCCCAAGGACATTCCTGATACCGTCTCTCATGCATCGGGAGCGGCGGCCCAGGCTCTGGCTCTGGCTGCAAGAGGAAAGGTCGAGATCGCCCCCACTACGTCGTGGATCGACCCGGACGTTTGTGCGGGCTGCCGGACGTGTATCAAGCTGTGTGCTTATTCCGCCATCGATTTTGACGAACGCAAGGGAGTGTCCGTGGTAAACGAAGCCGTCTGCAAGGGATGCGGCAGCTGCGCAGGTTTTTGCCCGAGCGGGGCGGCCAGGGTCAGGCACTTCACTGCACGACAGGTGTTTGCGGAAATCGAGGGCATCCTGGACGACGTAGTTTAATGGACTGGACGCAATAAAGCGGGTATTTGCCCCAGAGAGTGCCTTCGGTGCAAATGACAAGAACAACGGAGGAAGAGATGAAAGAGTATGAGCCGACGATCATAGCCTTCGTGTGCAACTGGTGTACTTACACGGCAGCGGACCTGGCCGGAACGTCAAGGTTGATCCAGCCCCACAACGTGCGGCTGATCAGGATGATGTGCACCGGAATGGTAGACCCGAAGTACGTGATCAAGTCCCTGCTGGAAGGTGCGGATGCCGTTCTGATCAGCGGCTGTCACCCGGGGGATTGCCACTACATCAACGGGAACCTCAAGGCCCGCAGGCGAGTCAAACTGCTTAAGGAAATACTCCCGAGATTCGGATTCGACGAGCGAAGACTCAAAATGACGTGGATCGGCGCCAGCGAGGGGATCGATTTTGCGGAAACCGTGAGAAGCATGGTGCTGGAAATCAAAGCCCTGGGGCCGAACGAAGCGCGACGACAAATAATGTAATCCTGTGACACCCATTTCAATCAATTGAACAGGCTGGAGACTAGCAATGGCAAAGAGAGCAATGATGGAAGTGGTGGATCAAGACCCGGTCGCATCACTGCGGATTCTTTTCGGGAGACTGCTGGAGGATGCGGAGATCGGCGCGGTTTTGGTGGCCCAGCATCTGAATAAGGGAGGTGTGCCGATGCCCGCTCTGGTGACCGACCCGGAAAGGTTTGAATATGCCGATCCACTGGCACCGGCGTTTCCCATCAATGCCGCCAAGATCGTATCCAGGCTGTCGAGAAGGCCTGCGGGAGAAACCGTGGCTGCCGTGCTCAGACCCTGTGAAATCAGGGCCTTCATCGAGCTGGTGAAACTCAAACAGGGGAACATGCATGATGTGCTGCTGCTGGGTATCGACTGCCCGGGGGCATTCGGAAACACCGATTATGCGCGTTATGTCGAAGGAAACGGATCCCGATCCAGTGTCGACTTTCTGACGGCAGCCATCCGGGGCAAGACATCCACGGAAGATGGCCTGGATATCTCACCCGCGTGCAAAGCCTGTGAGCACCCGGTGCCCGAAAACGCGGATGTCATCATCGGTATGCTGGGCGTCGACGTGAAAAGCAGCCTGTTCCTGTACGCGGGAACCCCCAGGGGAGAAGAACTCCTCTCAAAGCTGAACTTTTCCGAGATCCGCGAACCCGAGGATCGCAGGAGTGCCGTTGTGGAACTCCTCGAACGTCGCATCGCGTACCGTGACCGGATGTTCGAGAAGACGACTGAAGCCACCGCTGACCTCGAAAAGCTTACAGCCTATCTGGCCAACTGCGTCAACTGCTACAACTGCCGGGTTGCCTGTCCTGTCTGCTACTGTAAAGAATGTGTGTTCCTGACGGACGTGTTCGACCACGAACCAGCCCAGTATCTTCGCTGGGCCCGGCGCAAAGGCATTCTCAAAATGCCCTCGGACACTATCTTTTACCATCTTACCCGTCTTGCGCACATGAGCACCGCGTGCGTCGGCTGCGGCCAGTGCTCTAATGCCTGCCCCAATAACATTCCCGTTATGGAACTGTTCAGGACCATCGCGGCCTGCACCCAGAGGGCGTTCGGCTATGAAGCGGGTAGGAGCGCCGATGATGAACCTCCCCTTTCGGCATTTCGTGAACGGGAGTTTTCCGAAGTGACCGGAGGAAAGGACTAGCGCGAGGTTTTGATATGAAAGAAAAAATCGGGTCAGCATTGATTGTCGGAGCCGGCATCAGCGGCATCCGGTCCGCTCTGGACCTGGCTGAAATGAACTACCATGTGATTCTGATCGACAGGGCACCCCACATCGGCGGCACACTGAGGCAGCTTGACAGGCAATTTCCCGACGACCACTGTGGCATGTGCAAAATGCTGCCCCTCGTGGACCGGGATGCTGCCTCCCAGTATTGCCTGCGCAAAGGCCTTTTCCATGAGAACATCGATATCATGCTCTCCACCGACCTGGTCTCTCTGGAAGGGGAGCCGGGCAGGTTTCAGGCCACATTGCGTTTCAAGCCGTCCCTGGTGGATCCTGGGCGCTGCATGGGGTGTGGGGAGTGTGCCCGGGTCTGCCCCGTGGAGATCCCTGACGAATTCAACGCAGGACTGACCCTCCGAAAGGCCGTTTATCTTCCCGTTCCTCACAATATTCCAAATCACTATGTGGTGGATGAAGCGGCGTGCATCCGTTGCGGTGAATGCCAGAAGGTCTGCCCCACGGAGGCGATTGATCTCAAGCTCGAATCCCGCAGGGCCTTCCGAATTCTCGTGGTGGACGATGAACTGGTTGTAAGGGACTCCATCAAGGAATGGCTTGAAGATGAAGGGTTTTCGGTCGACATGGCCGAATCGGGGGTGGAGGCGGTTGAGAAGCTGGGGAAAAGGGAATACGGGCTCATGCTGCTCGATGTCAAGATGCCGGGCATGGACGGAGTGCAAGTCCTCAAGGCAGCCAGGGACATGCGTCCCGAACTCCCGGTGATGATGATGACCGCTTATGCAACCGTTGAAACGGCTGTCGAAGCCATAAAGATGGGGGCCAGGGACTACTTGATGAAGCCTTTCGACATCGAGAAACTGGTTTCCATCGTTGTTCAGTATTACCAGGATACCGAAAGCATCCCCGAGCGCCGGGTGGATGTCGGTGCGGTGATCCTCGCCGCCGGTTTTGAATCGTCGGACGCTGGGCTGGTCAAGGACACCTATGGTTATGGGCAGCTGCCCAACGTGGTCACCAGCATCGAGTTCGAAAGGCTGCTCAGCGGCACGGGGCCCAGCCAGGGGAAGCTGCTTCGGCCTGCCGACGGGCGGCCCGCGGAAAAGATCGCCTGGCTTCAATGCGTGGGTTCCAGGAACCTCCATCTGAACGCCGACTACTGCTCCTCCATATGCTGCATGTACTCGATCAAGGAAGCCCTGCTCGCCAAGAAGCACAACGGCGGTAACGTCGATGCCTCGATCTTCTACATGGACATGCGCACGTTCGGAAAAGACTTTCAGCGCTACAGGGATCGAGCGCAGCAGGAACACGGAGTGAAGTTCATAAGGAGCCGCGTCCATTCCGTTGAACCAGGAGCGTCGAATGGTTCGCTGTCGATCGTCTATTCGGATCCGGCCGGGACGGTCTGCCAGGAGGAGTTCGACATGGTGGTACTGGCCACCGGGCAGAAGGCACCTCGAGGAACTTCCGCCCTGGCGGAGGTGGCGGGCGTTGAGCTCAACCCCTGGGGTTTTTGCCGGGTATCCGACTTCTCCCTTACACGTACGAGCAGGGACGGTGTATTCGTGAGCGGATCCTTTTCAGGTCTGAGGGACGTTTCCGAATCGTTGATTCAGGCCGGTTCCGCATCACTGTGTGCATCGGCGCTCCTACATTCGAAGGGAGGGGAACTGGCGGAAGTTGCGCATGAACGGTATCCGGTAAGGGAGGTTTCGAGGGAAATGCCTCTGACCGCCCTGGCGGTCTGCAGTTGTGGAGAGATCCTCGAACGGGCGGCGGGTCTCAGCGGCATTGTGGAAACGCTGCAGAAAGCCGGGTTGGTGAGCGAAGTCTTCCGTTTCGACCGCCTGTGCACCCGAAGCGATTGGGAGGATCTGCGTAAAAAGACCGAATCGACCCGGTGCAACAGAGTCTTGATCGGTGCTTGTCTACCCTATGTTTATGGGAAGAAACTGAAAGAGTTGAGCAGGTCTGCAGGCCTTGCAACGTCGCTTATGGATGTGGTGGATATCCGCACTCCGGCCTTTCCGGGGCTGGACGGCGACAAGCGGTCTGTCAGCAGGCATATCCTGACAGCAATCGAAATGGCGCTTGCTCGCTTGCGGGGTGTGGACTCCCTTTCCCCTGTGCATACTGAAGTCATCCGGAAGGCGCTGGTTGTGGGAGGAGGCATCGCGGGCATGACCGCTGCCCTGGCCATCGCCGATCACGGCTTCCACGTGGACCTGGTCGAAAGGTCGCCTCAACTCGGCGGTAATCTCCGGACACTCCACCGGACCATCGAAGGATCTTCACCTCGGGATCTCCTGGAACGAACGCTCTCAAGAATCGAGAAGCATCCCCTGCTCACGGTCCACATGAACGCCCGGGTCGTGCACTCCCAGGGTCGGGTGGGTCGGTTTCTGACCACGCTGGAAAAGGAAGACGGGCGAGGGGAAGCCATAGAACACGGTGTATGCATACTGGCAACGGGAGGAAAGGAAGCAGCGCCCCGGTCGTACTGCTATGGAGACAGTGAAGCCATTGTCACACAGCACGAACTCGAAGGGATGTTTCGGGAAGGAGTTCTCGACCCATCCCGGCTCGGTATCGTGGCAATGATCCAGTGCGTGGATTCGAGAGAAGAAGGACGCAACTACTGCAGCCGCGTCTGCTGCGTATCCGCCTTGAAGAACGCTTTGTACCTCAAGGAAAGGAACCCCGATACGGACGTCTACATTCTCTACAGGGACATGATGACATATGGGTTCCTGGAGACCTACTACACCCAGGCCAGGCGGGCGGGAGTCATCTTCATCCGGTACGATCTGGAAGACAGACCCGCGGTCGAAGTGATCGACGGGCGCTTGAAGGTCTCTGTCTTGGATACTGTACTGGGCAGGCAGATCATCCTGGAACCCGGCCTTCTGGTGCTCAGCACCGGCATTGTTCCTGCTGAACATGTGCGGGAGGCGGAGGTATTCGGTTTGAGCATCAATGAAGATGGCTTTCTGATGGAAGCGGAATCCAAGTGGCGCCCGGTGGATTTCATGAGACAGGGGGTCTTTCTTTGCGGTCTTGCCCATTCGCCACGATCCATAACCGAATCCATTGCCATGGCAGAAGCTGCCGCCCAACGGGCTCTCGGGCTCCTTTGCCGCAGGGAACTTCCGATCGGGTCAACCGTGGCTGAAGTGCGCCAAAGTCTGTGTTCCCTGTGCGAGAGGTGCATTGCTGCCTGCCCTTATGGAGCGAGGTGGCGCAATGAGGAGGAGGACAGGATCGAGGTGGACCAGCCGGCATGCCAGGGGTGCGGTTCCTGTGCTGCCGTGTGCCCGAACGGTGCTTCGGTGATATTGGGATTCCGGGATCAGCAAATCCTGGCGGTAATCGATGCCGCCCTCGAACAAGTGGGAGGGTAAGCGAAGATGAGCACAAATGAACCGAACACGAACGCTTCTCCGCCCGGTACGCGAGGTGCGGACGCCATGCAGACCCTCGCCGGCAGACTGAGTGCGTGCATGCAGTGCGGTACATGTACGGGCTCGTGCGCTAACTCAGAGTCCATGGATATTACCCCACGCCACTTGTGGAGGCTTGTCCAGCTGGGATTGAAAGACTGCATATTCGACAGCGCCACGTTCTGGATTTGCTCCAGCTGCTACTATTGCACGCTTAGATGCCCTCGCGGACTGCCTCTGACGGATGCCATGGGGGAGTTGAAGCGTATTGCCGTCGCCGAGGGCTTGTTCCGGGACAGAACGAGCCCGCTCTTCTACCGGACCTTTCTGGACACCGTGCGCCGCTATGGCCGGGTTCGAGAAATGGAAGTCATGGCCCGGTACTTCCTGGCCCTCAGGAGTCCCGCCGTGTCGGCAGGTTTCACGCCCCTGGGTATCAAGCTTCTTATGAAGGGGAAGATCAAGCCGCGGATTCCGGGCATGTCGGGCAGAGGCAAACTTGGCCCGATTTACGACAAGGTGCGTGAGATGGAGGCACGTTCATGAAATACTTCTACTATTCCGGCTGTTCACTCGAGGGAACCGCCGCCGAATATGATACATCGACTCGGGCGGTTCTGCGCGAGCTGGGAGCGGAACTGATGGAAATCGAGGACTGGAGCTGCTGTGGAGCCAGTGCTGCAGAGTCGGCGAGTTACCTGTTGTCGATGGTTCTGCCCGCCCGGAATATCGCCCTGGCATCCCGGACGGGTATCGAGGCCGATTTCGTCGTGCCGTGCAGTGCCTGTTATCTGAACCTGCGAAGAGTCGGGGACCACGTGCACAGGGATGAGGCGCTTGCGCAAAGAATCAACGAAGTCCTCAGCGAAGAAGGATTGACATATCAAAAGGGCTTGAAAACCCGTCACCTGCTGGATGTCCTTGCCAATGACTTTTCCTGTGAGGATCTCGATGAAAGATCGCGAAGGAAGCTTTCCGGTTTCAAGGTGGCTCCCTACTACGGCTGCCAGTGCCTTCGTCCTTACAGGGATTTTGACGATCCGCAGCAGCCGGCGTCCATGGATCCGCTGATCGAGGCGCTGGGTGCCCAGGTACATCCCTGGTCCGCGGGAGCCAGGTGCTGCGGAGCGGGACTGATGACGACCAAGAAGAATGTGGCCCTGAGGCTTGTGGGAGACATACTGTCGGCGGCCAGGGGCGCGGACTGCATCGTCACCGTCTGTCCCATGTGCCAGATGAACCTGGAAAGCTTCCAGTCAAAGATCTCCAGAGAACGGGGCGAAAAACTGGACATTTCCATCCTCTACCTGCCTCAGCTCCTGGGATTGGCTTTCGGAATCCGTGACCGGGAATTGAATCTCCACATGAACCTGGCCCTGACGGAACCTTTTCTGCACAAGTTGAGGACAATTACTGGCTGTTGACCTGGATTCGCTTTTGCGCTAAGAATTTACTGTCCAAAGATACATGCTGTCATTGCCATGAGGTGTGTCCGCGGCGGTCCAGGTACATATCGATTCCTTCTCCTCACTGAGCAATATGCCAGCGCTGGCGCTCCCCCTCTTCCAGGATGGACCCTTAGCCTTCATCCATGAACTGCAACGGAGGTCTTGCCTCCATTGAGACCAGACCGGGAGCGGGTCTTTTCAAGTCCGTTCCGCTGATTGATCAAAATGGCAAACGCCGTTTCCGGGGCTTCAGATGATCAGGAAAATCCTTAATATATCCCACAGCCTCATCTTCAAGCTGATCCCGCTGGTAGGGCTTGTCATTTTTGTAAGCATCTTTACGTGGGCATATTTCAATATTGACTACCAGAAGAAGAACACGATCCAGGGCATTGTGGAAGCTGTCGACAGGTTGGGCACCACCATCAAGCTGGGCACTCATTATGCCATGATGCTGAATTCCAGGGACGACATCAACGAGATCATAAAGAATATCGGCAGGCAGGAGGGAATCGAGCACATAAGGATCTTCAACAAGCAGGGGCAGATCAAGTATTCGAATATCCCCGATGAAGTGGACGTGATTACCAGTATCAAGGCCGATGCCTGTGACATCTGTCACCGGGAGGAACCTCCGCTCCAGGAAGTGGACACCATGGCAAGGACTCGCATCTTCACGTCTTCCGCGGGGTACAGGCTCATGGGCATTATCAGTCCGATATACAACGAACCAAGCTGCAGTACCGATGTGTGCCACTTCCATCCCCAGGACAAGACCGTGCTTGGAGCTCTGGATGTGGTCGTTTCCCTCAAGAATACGGACAGGGTCATCCAGGTATACGAGAGGCGTATTATCGCACTGGCCATCATCAGTTTTACGGCTACTTCGACCATCATCGGCATCTTCCTTCTCATGTTCGTCAACCGTCCCATCAAGAAACTCATTACCTGGACGGGCCATATCGCACAAGGAAAGTTTGATCACCATATCGATGCCAACTGGGATGATGAAATAGGCCAACTGGCGCTGGCCATTAACCAGATGGGCAAAAGGATCGGCGAAAAACAGCAGGAACTCAACAGGCAGCGCAACGAATACCAGGAATTGTTTGAACAGGTACCGTGTTACATCACCGTACAGGACAGGAGCCTTAGGCTTTTAAAGCATAACAGGGAATTCGACAGGCAGTTCAGACCGCAGCCGGGTGATTACTGCTACGAGGTCTATAAAGGCAGAATCGAGCGGTGTGAAGTCTGCCCCGTGGTCATGACATTTGAGGACGGGCGGTCTCATCTGAGTGAAGAAACCGGGGTCACGAAAGACGGCAGCATAAC
>JABUEY010000230.1 GCA_013314815.1 Syntrophobacteraceae bacterium | reverse complement strand
ACCGGACGGACTTTCCGGGTACGTTGCACTTTTCCCATACCACTCCCGTCATGGAAGGTGCAACCAGGGCATCGTCTTCGTCTATGTAGGCAAATACTCCATATCTGCTGTCCATCGCCTCGAGAAAGATGTCCAGCACTTCGGCGAACATGTCCTGGTCCGGAGCGGTAAGGAACACATCGGCGATCCGGTTTCTCAACGCCAGTTCGGCCCGGGACGTGCGAAGCGCCTCCTCGACCCGTTTGCGTGCCGAAATATCCTGTCCGATGCCGATATTCGAACCGTCCGACAGAGGCACATTGGCCCAGGACGTATCGAGGACCGTTCCGTCGCGCAGCCGGGTCTTGAAATCCCCCCACACCCCGTCCGCCCTCCGGATGAAATCCATCACCGCGGTGCAGGTGCTGTCGTCGGGATACAGATCCCTGATGATGTCCCTGGATCGAGACTCCTCACAGGTCCAGCCGAGGGTCTTCTCCCAGCAGCGGTTGACCCATTCGAGTCTGCCCGACGGATTGAAAAAGGCGACCATGATGGGAATGTTGTCCAGGATGGTCTGCATGATTTCCTTCTGCTCCCGCAGATCTTCCTCCGCCTGCCTGCGCTCGGTAATATCGAGGATGATTCCCTGGTAGTGGGTGATCCGCCCCGCCGCATCACGCCGGACGCGCGTGCGATCGTCCACCCACCGGATCTTTCCGCCGCCCGTCATCACGCGGTATTCCTGAGAGAAAAAGCTTCTTCCCTCGTCGGAATGCCGTCGAACTTCCCCGGCAACTCGAGGCAGATCTTCGGGATGCACGATCCCGGCGAAGGGCAGGCGCCCCGACAGCAGATCTTCCGGGCTGTAACCGAACTGACGGATGTTTTCGGACACGTATTCGACGGGCCATCCTTCCGCGGCTTTCCACAGGAAGACGACGGCGGGGCTGTGGCTGATGATCGCCTCGAGTTCTTCACGCCTCTCCAGGGCCGCCATCCTCGCCTCCTCGGCATGCTTTCTCTCCCGTTCGATTTCAAAGGTATCCAAGGCAAAAGATATGTCCTCGCCGATTTCCACGAGGAGTTCTATTACGTCCTCCCCGAAGAACTCCGGTTCATTGGCATAGAGAGAGAATACGCCGATGGTTTCTCCTTTCAGCTTGATGGAAACGGCGGCCGATGAACGATAGCCTCTCTTGAGCGCCTCATCCTTCCACGGCCTCATGTCCGGATCGTGCTCGATATCGTTGACCACATGGTACCCGGCCTGCCTGACGGCCGTGCCCACAGGGCCTTTTCCAAAGGGATCGTCGCCTGTTGAAACCACGAGCTGATCAAGGTAGCCGTCATCATAACCGTCGCTGACTGAGGGGGTGACCAGGCCGGTTTCCTTCTCGATCATCCCGATCCAGGCCAGTCGAAACCCGCCGTGCACAACGGCGATACGGCAGATTTCGTGGAACAGCCCATCCCTGTCGCGCACCCTGACGATGGTCTGGTTCACATGGCTGAGAAAAGCATACAACCGGGTCAGGCGGGCGATTCCCGCCTCCGCCTTCTTCCTCTCGGTGATATCGCGAATGATGCCCTGCGCATGGATCTGCTCCCCGATCTGCAGGTACCGGGAACTCACTTCCACGGGAAATACCGTTCCGTCCTTCTTCTGATGCAGCGTTTCGTAAACCAGTCCATCGGATTCACGCGACTTCGCCATATCCTGTTCTATGTGCGGCCTCAATTCAGGAACGCGCAGATCTTCAACCTGCATCCGCAGAAGTTCATCCCGGGAATATCCATACGTGGAAACGGCCTTTTCATTGACTTCCACGATCCTTCTGCTGGAATCACAAAGAAGAATGACGTCGTTGGCATGCGTGGTC
Organism: Syntrophobacteraceae bacterium; assembly: GCA_013314815.1. Taxonomy (GTDB): domain Bacteria; phylum Desulfobacterota; class Syntrophobacteria; order Syntrophobacterales; family Syntrophobacteraceae; genus JABUEY01. The sequence continues at coordinate 1,510 of JABUEY010000230.1, read as the reverse complement.
ACGTATTCGAAACGCTCCAGCAGCCCCTTTCGCTCCAGTTCCAGTTCGTACTGCCTTCGATAGAAGACGGCGCGGTGGTTCCTCCACAGCAGGGCTGTGCCGAAAGCAGCCACAATGATCAGAAGGAAAGCAGAAAAGCCGACATGAAGGGCGATCGACCTCAAAGGCGCATAGACTTCGTCCTGGTCGATCTTGGTGATGATGTACCAGGGCGAATCGGGAATTCTGCGAACATCGGCAAGCACCGGCACATCCCTGTAGTCGAAACCCTCGACAATCCCCTCGGAACCCCGCGCAGCCATCGCAGCCGGCAACTGCTCGGTGTCCACGGGATACTTCAACTTGAGAGCCGTGTCCCTGCAATGACGCAGATCGTTCAGAAAGACAACATACTCTCCTTCCAGGCGGACGAGCACCGTCTCGGCGGAGGGGCTCGGAGTCGGCCAGGACTGAATCAGCGGGAACAGAAACTGGTGGGGATCGATTTCAACGACCAGCAGGCCATACAATTCATTCTTCTCCATAAGAGGAATGACAATATCGATATCAATATCTCCTCGGCTGTTTACATGGAGATCTGAAAAAACAATCTCCCTGGTGCCCACAACCTCATCAATAGCATCTCTGTAGTGCTCATATTCGTATGGGAAAGACAAATCAACAGACAAAAGAGGATTTCCTATGGAATCAAGGAGAAATATGTTATAAAAATCAAAATTTTTAGAAAAAGACGCCATCCATGAATGAATATTATGATTCATGGATATATTATGGTAATTTTTTATAAAATTGCTTAAAGTGTCTGCATTCAGAGTATTATCTTTTATATATCCAGCATACCTTATATGTTCCTTTCTCCATTGGCAGATTTGATCTACCTTTAAAGCACCTATTGCAGCAAGATCTGCGTGTTTACTAGCCTTAATTGCATTGATTTGATTCACATAATATATATATCCAAAGATTACTATCGATATAGATATAAATAAGAAAATTGAGAAAAGACTCAAAGGAATACTCGATCGCTCATTATGAGATTTCACGTTGTACTCCATATCGATTCACAACGGTCATGGCCGGATCGAAGCGGATTTCCGCCCCATGTACAACACACATAAACACACATTCTCGCTTTGCTCCGGCGCTCTTGCTGTATGAACAACGGACGATGAGAAGAAATACAAAGCACATAGTGTTCCTATGGGACTTCATGTCCCTTTTTGGCGGCATATTATACTACTTACCCCGGACTGCCCAAAAAAGAAAAACAGGTTCTTCCGGCAAAAGCATACCGGCCACTTGTCGCACAAAGTTGAAATACACCTGCGAAAACGTCATTCCCGTGACATCGTCATTCGATATCACATCGTCATTCCTACGAAGGAGACCGTGTCGTATCGATTTATAACATTCGAGTTGGCGCGACGGCTATCCACCAGATGCCCAAGGGCGAGTTGGTTGATTGCCAAATCCAACCACCGGCAGGCGAGGAGAAGTCTGCAAGATGCTT
>JABUEY010000229.1 GCA_013314815.1 Syntrophobacteraceae bacterium | reverse complement strand
TAGCCCTTTTCCTCCTGCTCTCAGGGCTACACTATACCACATAACCTTCCGATTTGCCTATTTTTTATTCCTATTAAACCATAAAAATCCACTCCCAGGCCCTACAATTACGACACAGTCTCCTTCACGGGAATGGCGGTGTAGCTGCTCCGGCCTCCAGCGTCAGTTCAGATCGATCACCAGTCTGCCATCTCCGTGTTCTCTCATTCTGCTCTCGATGAGTATCTTCGAGCGCCCGAGGTCGTCGGACAATTCAGGACTCGAAAGCGCCTGCAATTGTTCGAGCAGGCCGGATGCCTTGCCGTATAGTTCCCGGTCCACGGTGAGTCTGCCTCCGTTGCCCGGGACAGTCTTCAACGCAGGCAGGGCTTCCACCAGGATCTCGATGCCCTCGCGGATCATGAAGGGATTCTCGTAGAGGATCCGTTCGATTTCCAATCTGTGCCTCGAATACAGGTTAGACAGAACCCGTGCCGTGGGGCTCGATTCCACCAGATCGTCCAGTATGTCGCCCGCCATCCGTTCCCGCCCCGTATCCCGCACGGCGATGCCTGACGCATCCACTGCGTGAGCGATGTCGACAATACCCGGCGAACCTTCCGGGGAATGGAGCGACATCAGGAAAACCGCACCTGCAAACAAGGCTGTCAACACAAACCGTCCTTCCTTCATACCCGTTGTTCTCCTCCTGGTTTCCGGCCTGCCGACCCGACGCAGTCGCGACCCCACCACGCGGCCCTATCCTTTCTTCAATGGGCGGGATGGAAACCCTTTCCATTCAGCAGTGATTTTGCTATTTGTCGTTTATTCACAAACAGTCGAATCCGGCTTCTCCGAGGAGTAATTCATTGATTGTCGGAGCCACCCGCAAGAGATTCTGGGTTGCCGCTTTTATTGGCCTGGCTGTATTCGCGTATACAATCAAGCGCGCCGATTTTGAAAAGCTGGTTCAACACGCCGAGAAAATCGACCTGGTCTGGGGGGCGCTCGTTCTTTTGTCCAGTGCACTCAGCTATGTCTGCATCGCGGCCGTTCTCCACCGCCTCCTCAAAGGTGTGGGCTATTCCCTCAGCTTCGCCTCCACGTTCAAGATATCCCTGCTTTCCTGCACTCTGAACTACTTGATGGCCCTCGGCGGATTGAGCGGAGTGGCCGCCAAGGTGTACCTGCTTTCCAAGGAAAAGATCCCGCCGAGCAATACGCTCTCCATTTCCATGGTTCATGGTTTCCTTACCAATACCGTCGCCGTCGTTTTCATTTATCTCGGGTTCTTTTTTCTTTACAGCGAATACAAAATGGGGACCCGGGAGAAGGAAGCCGGCCTGGTCGTTCTGCTCATCGCCTTCCTGCTCACCTGGATCACCATCCAGACCATCGTGCACGAGGCTTTCAGAAAAGGCGCCTGGCGCCTTCTTCTTAAAGGAGGCAATGCTTTGTGCCGGCTGGTTCGCCGGCCTCAATGGATCAACAGGGAGAGAGCGGAAATCTTTTTCGACAATTTCAATCGGAGCATGAACCTTCTCATGAGAAAAGCGGGAGTGCTCGTTATTCCCGCCACCCTTGCGCTCCTCGACTGGGCACTGATGTTTCTGTGCCTCAAGCTTTCCTTTCTCGCCGTTCATTATCCGGTGGACAACCGCTCCCTTCTCCTCGGCTTTTCGGTGGGCATCTTCACGTCGCTTTTCTCCATCACTCCGGCTGCCCTCGGCTTGATGGAAGGCTCCATGGCCGGTTCCTTCTACCTCATGGGCCTCGATTACGATTACGCCCTTCTTGCCACTCTCATCTACCGGATCGCCTACTACTTTCTGCCCATCTTCACCAGTTTCTTCTTCTACAGGCGCTTTTTCGCTCCAGCCAAGGACAAGGGCAAACCCGGCATATCTGCTCGAGAAACCTGATTCCCGCTCCGCCGACACATCAGTGTCGAGCGTAGATCCCCCACAAAAGCCGTGCCTGCCAGAGCAGAAAAGGCCTCCACGATGTCTCGACTCTCAACAGGTCCCCTTTGAAATACATTTCCGTGAGCGGGAGTTCGGGGGTTTCCTGCCATTTAAACAAAGGCGGACCGAACGACCCGCCGGAAAACACGAGCAGGTGGGGAGGATTGTCAGGGAGCAGTTCTCCCTTCCAGTTAAATCCGTACTTTTCGACAACGGCATCCCCGCCGGGAAAGGCCGTAAAACAGATCCGGAAAGAACTCCACGGCATGACGATCCGCTCGGAAACAACGGATCCTTCCGGCCAGGATTCAAAGCGGGCAACGGGAAAAGGGACGAACAGAACCGCGACCATGACCGCGGTTACCCACCTGTCCCACCGCCTGGCTTTCTTTTCGCTCGAATGCGCTTCGCTGATCATGCCTGAATGGTGAACCACCGAGATCCCCTTGCCCCGCCGGATTCAGTCCCCGCTCACCCGGCCCGGGGGCTCCCGGAAATTCCGAATGCCCCGGCACCGCGCGTTCTGTCGCAGGATATCAACGCATCCACGTGAAGGCAACCCTGACTTACACACTGACTTATACCGGACTCATCCCCGATCCACCATGAGCGAGAAATTGTTCCCTGGCGACTGATACCGCTCCGGCAGGAACAGAACAAGGCTCCACACCCGCATGCTTCGATCGTCTCAACTTGGAACGCGAAGATCTGATCCTCAGCGGCACAAGCATTGTCAGGCCCAGGAAAATGTCGAACCGTCCGGTCAGGATTTTCCAGTCAGCCTCATACGGAACAGCCCCTTGGGCCTGACTGCAAATTCGGTTATGTTAGACCAGCTTATCGTGGAGGTACAGTTTTGAGAAATACGGGAAAATACCTGGATCGCACAATGAGGAATTCTTGGTTCATCCGGCAATCGAGTACCCGGACAGTTGTCGCATCGGCCTGGGATACACCCGCGAAACCCTTATTCCCACGACAACGCCATTCCTGTATCTTCGTCATTCCTGTATCAACGTCATTCCCGCTACAACACCATTCCAACGTCATTCCCCATTCCAACGATTTTCCGCAAAGGCGGGAATCCAGGAACTGTGCATGGCGAAACAGTTCTTTGTATACATCATGGGAGGCAGACCAAACGGTACGCCCTGCGTCGGTGCAACATCGAATCCGGTGCAGCGGGCAGGGCACAAACAGGGCGTGGTCGAAGGATTCACCAGGAAGGATGGATAGAGTGGGGCAATCCGCGAGTGGAGAGATCTTTATGGCGCGATCTGCGCTTAGACTGGATTCCCGCCTTTGAGACTGTGTCGTAATTGTAGGGCCTGGGAGTGGATTTTTATGGTTTAATAGGAATAAAAAATAGGCAAATCGGAAGGTTATGTGGTATAGTGTAGCCCTGAGAGCAGGAGGAAAAGGGCTATGGCT
>JABUEY010000045.1 GCA_013314815.1 Syntrophobacteraceae bacterium | reverse complement strand
GGCATGATCACGGGGGACAGAAGGGAAACTGCTGCGGCCATCGCCGGACAATTGGGAATGGACTTCGTGCTCGCCGAAGTCCTGCCCGGAGACAAGGCCCAGGAAATTCGCCGGCTGCAGGAGGAGGGGGAGTTCGTCGCGATGGTGGGAGACGGCATCAATGATGCTCCGGCCCTTGCCGCCGCCGACATCGGAGTGGCTGTTGGCGCAGGGGCGGATGTGGCCGTCGAGGCGGGCGACATTACCCTGATCCAGGACGACCTTGGGTTGGTGGTATCCGCCATCGACCTGTCCGGCCTCACCATGAAGATTATCAGGCAGAACCTCTTCTGGGCCTTCTTTTACAACGTCTTATGCATACCCGTCGCCGCGGGTGTTTTGTATCCTTTTTTCGGAATCCTGCTGAACCCGATGTTTGCCGCTGCCGCCATGGCGTTCAGTTCCGTGTCGGTTGTCAGCAATGCGTTGAGGCTGCGGAGACTGTGGAATCGACGAAAGAGGATCGCATAAGGGAGGATGAGAAGCCTTCCGGTACGGCTCCAGGCATCCCTTCTCGCTTCTTCTGCACGATCCTTGGGCAGGTACACCCGAACATTGGGGAAGTTGCATTCGGGGAAAAAGAGCTTACTTTGACAATCCGGATGCCGCTCCTATACACAGCGCTTGATTCCTAAACAGTGTACTTTGCAGCGGCCTTCCCTGCGGGGATGGCGTGGTCGATTCGATATGGCCCGGCGCCGCATGAATTTGAACCGGCTTTCCGAAACGTTCGGAGCGAGCCTGAGGATGCAGCGGCGTCCTTTTTCCTGGACTGAAGAAAATTACGGGAGGTGGTGAGATGGACAGGTACGTATGTACCATCTGCGGTTACGTTTATGACCCGGTAAAAGGCGACCCCGACAACGGGATCGCTCCCGGGACGAAATTCGAGGATCTGCCCGAGGATTGGGTGTGCCCCATTTGCGGTGCGGAAAAGAGTGATTTCGAGAAGGAATAGTTGTGGAACCGCACGGGAGTTCAGGGAGCGGTTTCCAGTTTCGATGCGGTCGACGTGTTCCAGATGGTGATTCAGATGGAAGAAGACGGCAGGAGGTTCCACGAAACCGGTCTGTAGTTCATCCCCAGTGAAAGCGTTGACGGGCAGCCGGCGAAGGTCAAGGATGTCAGATCGGCAAGGAAGAGCAGGAACTTCTGAGGCGCCTTCCCGTCGAGCTGGTGAGACTGAATGCTGAAAAAGGACGCCTGCGGATATCCCCCCGGGGCGGGAACCGGCAATGGAGAAATGCATCTGCGTGCTTCCTGCTCCCGGAGGGGAAGAAGAACGGGAAGCCCTGGCTCGGCTGCCGTTTCTGAATCCCCGATGAAATCCGGTGCCTCCTGGATCATCGAGCAGCATGAGACTCTCCCTGTCCTTGCTTATGGAAGTTGGATGGCTTTGGTCGTTAACCAGGTGTAATGTCGAGGGGCGATAAGATGAGCAGCAAAGTGCGTATTTTTACCACGCCCGGTTGCGGATACTGCAGCCAGGCGAAGCAGTTCTTGACGGAGAAGGGAGTGGAGTTCGAGGCGTTTGATGTGAGCAGTGACAAGGACGCCATGCAGGAGATGAGGAAGATGACAGGAGGAGCTCGCAGTGTCCCGGTGATAGCGGTTTGCGATAAGGTGCTCATCGGTTTTGACCGCACGGAGCTCGAAAACGCTCTTAAGTGTCTTGAATAGCGTTTCTGAAAGGTTCAAAAGCCGTGGAAATGGTCGTTTACACCATCGAGGGATGCCCTTTCTGTGAGAAAGCAAAGCTGTTTCTGAAGGAAAAGGGTGTACGGTTCAAGGAAATCCCGGCGCCGTTTGGTTCCAGCGAATGGAAACAGATGAAGGAAAAGACCGGGAGCAGCTCCTGGCCGCAGATTCTTATCGGGGATTCAACCGTCGGAGGATACCTGGACCTGGTGAGCATGGAAGCGACGGGTGAACTCTACGAGAGACTGAATATCGAAGGCAGGATGCTCGATACGCCGCTCTATGACGTCATCATACTCGGCGCCGGTCCCGCCGGACTCAGCGCAGCCATCTATACCATCCGCAAGGTTCTCAAGACCCTGATCATTAGCAAAGATCTGGGCGGACAGGTCACCTGGACTTCCGACGTGGAAAACTACCTGGGATTCAGCCACGTGAATGCTTCCGATCTTGTGGCAAGGTTCGAGGACCATGTCAAGGCATTCGGAGTCGAGAAGATCATTGGTGTGGAGGTAGAAAGCGTCGACCTCGCGGGAAAGATCAAGAAGGTGTACACGGACGACGGGAGGAGTTTCCTGGGAAAGACCCTGATTGTGGCCACGGGGGGACGCCATCGCCCCATGAATGTATTCGGGGAACGGGAACTTGTGGGCAGAGGAGTCTCGTATTGTTCGACGTGCGACGCTCCCCTTTATGAAGGTTCTGCGGTAGCCGTGATCGGGGGAGGGAATTCAGCCATGGAGGCGGTGCTGGATCTGATGAGCCTGGCATCCAGGATCTTCGTGGTGTCTACCACTCCTCTCACCGCCGACCCGATTTACCAGGGCAAGGTCAAAAAATCTCCCAAGGTGGAATTCTTCCTCGAATATGAGCCGTCAAAAGTGATCGGAGACACGGTGGTCGAAGGTCTCGAGATCAGGAGTCTGAAGACGGGTGAGGTCTGCACTCTCGAAGTAGAAGGCATCTTCGTGGAAATCGGCATTATGCCCAATTCGAGCATCTTTATCGACACGCTGGCCACAAACTCGACCGGCGAAATCCTGGTCGACTCCGAATGCCGCACGGGCGTCGCAGGAGTTTTTGCCTGCGGTGATGTCACCACTGTGCGGTACAAGCAGGTGGTTGTAGCCGTGGGCGAAGGGGCGAAGGCCGCTCTTTCCGCTTACAATTACCTGATCAACCAGAGGTAGCGGAGCCCTGGTTCACTCGGGAGAATCGATCGCGACATGGTCAGAAAACCGGTGGTGGATATGGGTCACTGTGTGAACTGTGACGCGTGTATGGAGCTTTGTCCCGACGTGTTTGTGCGCAACGAGGCGGGGTACATTGAAGTGATCGACTTGCCGGTCTACCCTGAAGAGTGCATCGAGGAAGCCGTCAACTGCTGTCCCGCTGACTGCATTTCCTGGGAGGAATCCGCTTGAAGGCACCCGGGAAGGAAACGATGTCTGCCGCCGGGGATCGGGGTTTCGGCTCCGGGTCCCGGATCGAGGCACTGCTCAGGTCGGCGGGTTTCGAAGAACAGTTGAACCGCCTGTTGGAATCGGGGTCCCGGAAGATCATCAGCCGGTTGCTGTCGTGTCTTTACAGCCCGGACGAGGAGCTCAAATGGCGTGCGGTAACCGCTGTGGGCATGACTGCAGCCCGGATTGCCGACGAAGACATGGAAGCGGGCCGCGTTGTCATGCGGCGGCTCATATGGAGCCTCAACGACGAATCGGGAGGAATCGGCTGGGGCGCCCCTGAAGCCATGGGCGAAATCATGGCCCGGCACGCCGGTCTTGCAGATGAATATTTTCGTATACTTGTTTCGTATATCGACGCGGATGGAAACCCTCTGGAAAATGTCTGGCTCGAACGGGGAGTGCTATGGGGGATCGGAAGACTGGCCCAGGTCAGGCCGCATCTCATAAAGGATTGTGTACGCCAGCTCGCCTCCCGCCTGGACTCCGAGGATGCCGTCCACAGGGGGTTCGCGGCATGGGCCCTCGGGTTTCTCGATTCGAGTGCCTATACGGACCGGCTGTCCCGCCTGCTCGAGGACCGGTCTTCCGTGCTGCTGTTTGAAAACGGCTGCCTGACGAGACTCCAGGTCAGTGATCTTGCCGCCCGCGCGCTTCAAAGAAATAGAGGATTTTAAAGGCCGACACGTCGACCTTCGTTCACACTGCTTGTCCTGCCTCCGACTCCTCGCGCTGCTCCGGCGTCACCCTCGAAGCCAGGCCGCGGCATTTGCCGGCTGGCATCGTCATGCTTCGAGAACAGCCGCCCTTTCTCGGCCCTGTCCGTGGTGGGGTAACCAATGGGGTTCTTCCGGCAGACTTCCATGAGCCGTGGGCTCACAACCAACCATGAAAACCCACAGGAAACTCTGGATCAGCTGATCTCTTAAAGAACGGGCCAAACAGTTCCGGGATTTTCTCATCAGCGCGTACCCGGACAAGTTGTCGCGCAAAGGTGGAATACACCCGCAATAACGTCATCGCCGCAGCAACGGCATTGTTACAAGAACGTCATTGCCACAGTCATGTCATTCTCGCAGCAATCTCATTGCCACAGCAACGTCATTCGCGGGAATGACGTTGTGAGGCTTAATGACGTGGAGAGGCCCAATGACGTTGAGATGCCTGCCATTGATCCTTTGCGTGAAGAGCAACGGAGGTGTTCGTTTGCCGGGTGGACCTCAAGTTTTGCCGGTCCGGGCAAGCTTGCCGGAGCAGTGCTGAATGTTCCCGCCACGGTTGAAAGAATGAGACTTGAATCCGCATCCGAAGGGTTTCCCTCTCGCGCACCGGCCATTGTAATCGGTCGATCTCATCGTTAGATTCTTCCAAGGATTTGACATGATTCATTCCTGAAAGAGCTCGCATCGAATCTCGGAGTGCGTACGGGTTCTCCAGCCGTTATCAAAGCCACACTCGGATTTTCCCTGTTTCAGAAGGGCAATGCTTCATGGCTCAATATCGGCCCATGCAGGATCTGAGTATTTGAATGAAGCAGCCTGACTCCCGTGGCGACAGGAGGCGTCATGCCACGATTCATTCCCCCAGGAAACCATTCGCCTGGACCCGGATCCACCGATTTGAAGACCATGAGGAAACGCATTGGGCGGGGTACCGTGCTGGTGGTGGACGACCAGGAGAGCTTCCGTCACATCATGACCATGGCGCTGGAGGAGCACGGCTTCATTGTGCTGACCGCAGTGGACGGGCTCGATGCAGTGCAGGTCTTTCGCCGTCATGTGAAAGATATCGACCTGGTGCTGATCGATCTTCACATGCCCCGTTTGAGCGGGGACGAAGCACTGAAGGAGATTCTCCGTGTCCGGGAGGGAGTCCCGGCGATACTGGTCAGTGCCGTTGGAAATCGGTCCGTTTTCGATCAGTTTGTGAACAAGAAGGGGATCGATTTCCTGCAAAAGCCTTTCAGCCTGGAAGAGTTCTTCACAAGGTTGAGCCTTCTGCTTAAAGAAAACGATTGCGGGTTCGAGGAAGGGGAATGAGTCGTGAGATGCATGGCGTCGTCACCGCGGTTCATGATGTGAGCACGCGCAACGGCTCTTTGTGTTCGTCACCGTATTGCATGCCTGGCCCCCATTTCTTACATTCAATTCATAACAAGACAAAAATCTAATGCTTATGTCCTCGTTGAGAGGGCGCACGCGTAGTGTTGCATGGACGGGAAGTTCTGCCCGGTTTCGCGCAACAGGAAAGGGTGTGTAATGAAGATATTTGTTACGGGTGGTACCGGTTTTGTGGGGAGTTACCTGGTCCGGAATCTTGCGCGTCGCGGGCACAAAGTTACCGTCGTTACCCGGTCACCGGGGAAAGCGTCGAGCATCAACGGCGGGGTTGCCCTCGTTCAGGGCGATCCCATGAAACCTGGGCAGTGGCAGCAGGAATTGAAGGACCACGACGTAATCGTCAACCTGGCGGGTGCGTCCATCTTCACCTACTGGACGGAAAAGGCCAGGAAAGCCATTATGGAAAGCCGCCTGTTCACGACCCGAAATGTCGTGGACGCCCTGGCGGAGAACGGAAAAGAAAAGATTTTGATCAGTGCTTCGGCAGTCGGCTATTACGGAAGCAGGGAGGACGATCTCGTTCTGGATGAATCCAGCCCGCCGGGGAATGAGTTCGTGACCGAGGTGAGCAGGCTGTGGGAGGCGGAGGCGGCCAGGGCTGCAGACCATGGGGTCAGGGTTGTACTGGCCCGGCTGGGCATAGTGCTCGGCAGGAACGGTGGTGCCCTGGGCAAGATGGTGCCGGCTTTCAAAAGGTACCTCGGCGGCACATTGGGGAGCGGCAGGCAGTGGTTTCCGTGGATTCACGAGGAGGATATCCTCCACATCATCCTTTTTCTACTGGAAAAAGACCATATCGCAGGTCCAGTCAATTTCACGGCTCCCAACCCCGTGCGCCACAAGGACCTGGTACAGACTCTCTCGAAGGTACTGAACAAACCGGCTGTCATGCCTCCCGTGCCCGGATTTGCCGTGAAGGCACTGCTGGGTGAATTCGGAAATGTTCTTTTGAAAGGTCAGAGAGTCATCCCCGGGAAATTGACGGATGAAGGTTACCAATTTCAATATCCGGAACTGCGCGGAGCACTCGAGAATATCCTCCGCCAGGAATGACCCTGACAGATGTATTCGCAAGCCGTGTATGAATGAGGCAGATGTTCTGGCACGCGGCTTGGTATGCCCTGGGGCGGTCAGAGAGAATCCGGCTCCCGTCTATTGCGCGGAGCAAGGTTTCCCACCAGTGGACCATGGCTTTCAAGAAAAAGAATTGCGTAGAAGATTCGTATGCTTGACACAGGATAGATAATGCGCTAACCTGCACATACATATAAGCAGGTGAGGTTCGATATTCGGGGTCTCCACAAAATCGATAGTGCATAAGGAACGGTTTTCAGGAGTGCTCTCAATTAACGAGCCCGCGAGAGTAGAAACAGCAAGAACGAAAGGAATTATGGAAATGTCGGAAGGCCGAGTGAAGTGGTTCAACGACAAGAAGGGCTATGGTTTCATCGAGACCAAAGATCAGGGGGACGTTTTTGTGCACTACACTGCCATCGCCGCCGAAGGCTTTCGCTCCCTGAGCGAAGGCGAGCAGGTGACGTTTGAAGTGGAGCGCGGGCCGAAAGGACCTCAAGCAGTAAAGGTTAGAAAGATCTAAGACCCGACCATCCTTGTTTCTGCTTACCGACTCGAACAGCCAGGGATCGTTTCTCCCTGGCTTTTTTGATCTTCGGCAGATGCCGAAGGGGCGATCTGTTTCACGGGAAGTCGGCGTTTTCCAGCTGAAACCTCATGATCCGCCGAATATGTCCTTCCACGTAATTTTGCATGCCTTCGGTGTCGGCTTCATCCAGATCCAGTTCCCGGCTCGTGCAGCTGTGGACGGAGAGCAGCCCCAGGGCCGTTTCCAGGGCATCCCGAACCCAGCGCGCCCAGCATTCGCAGGCATGGCGGTCTCCGGAAAGAAGCGCCTGGAGCGTGACGGTTGGAGCCAGGCGCATCAGTTCGAGATCCCGGTTGATTTCCTCGACCAGTCCCTGGTCGAGAGCGGGCCTCCGCACCTTGATCGATTCGGCCGCCACCTTCAGGTAGGTGGCCTGGGCGGGTTGCGGGAGCAGATCCGGGTTGCAGATCACGCATCGGGAGGAGTCGTGTTCGAAAAGGCTGTTCTCGGAGAAGCGATTCTGCCGGGCGATTTCCTGAAAATGAGCGATGGTGTAGTTCAAAAGGGATTCGTGTTCTTCGGTCATGGAGAGTCCTCGGTGGCCTGGGGTATCGGGGAAAACCCGGAGCGGGTCTCCCCTTTATTCGTTTTCATGTGTGATTTCCCTGCGCCTCTTGATGAATTCGTCCAGGCGCAGGAGTTTTGAAGGCCGGTCGTCGGGCGTGGCAGTCTTCGGGCCTTTTCGCATGGCATCCAGAGTATGACGAAGTTCGTGGTTTGCGAGAACCAGGTTCTCGATCTCCTTCTCTCTCTTCTGCCAGCGACGTTCGAGATTCCTTGTATCGAACCGGTTGCCCAGCAGGGTGCCGAGTATTTTCAGCAGTCGGGCCATGATCATTTCGTGAGGGCCGTCAAGATAGAAGGGGAAATGGGCCCAGACGCTGACACTGTGGATGTCGTACTCCTGGGCGGCTTCCATGATCGCGGAATGCACGGCCGCAGGTCCGTCGTATTCGATCTGCAGGCACCCGGCCTCTCTCACACGGTTGAATCCCAGGATATCCTGGACGACACTCGACACCACGGTCTCCTCGTGGGAGATCTGGTCATAGAGGCTGCCGAGGAAGATAATTTCCCGGCATCCCCATTGTTCGAGCTGCCCAAGCAGCTCCCTGGCGAAGGACTCCCATCGCATCGCCGGCTCCGGCCCCGTTCCGATGAGGACAGGTTCTGTCGAGGGAAGGCGGCAGATCGAAAAGCGATACGACGGCCAGTCGAACCGCTGGATCTGTCCATGGCGAACCACTATTTCCGGGCGGGACGATCCCGTGTGCCAGTAGCCGTCCATATTCCATTGCGCAGCCGGTTCGCATGCGAGTGACTTTTCCATTTCCTCGAGGGTGAGTTGAACGACTTTTCCCGCATCCGGCCAGCCTGTAAAGGAGAGAACGGCCTTCCTGATGCGTATCGGATCTCCCAAAATGCGCATTTTCATCTTATATAAAATCCTGCTTCTCGAGGATTGTGATCAGTTCCTCGCAGTTCGACACCGCCCAGTCAGCTCCGCTTTGCAAAAGCTCCACCCGGCACACCCTGCCGCTCGAAACTCCCGCCGTCAGAATGCCGGCCCGCTTTCCCGTTTGGATATCCAGCGGGTGGTCCCCCACCACGAGTGCGGTTTCCAGCGGGGCCGCCATGCACGCCAGCGCTCTCAGCAGGTGGTCCGGATCCGGCTTTACTCGGGGAACATGGTCGCGGGCCAGGAGGATATAGCAGTATTCGTCCACATCGGGGAAAACCATACGAATCGCTTTCTCGCAGTTCCTGGTGATCACGGCGATTTTCACCCCTTTGTCCAGCAGGCCGCTCAGCATGCCGCGGGTAAAAGGGAAGAGCGAACCTTTGTAGGCGGCTTCGAGCTCCATTTCCACGATGAGTTCCGAGGCTCTTTCCTGGAATTCGGAGGCTGCCGTCCCGTCGGTCCTGTGGATGTCCGCGGCCAGTTCATCGATCCATTCGAGGGCGGGGAGCAGCGTTGGCCGGGGAGCAAACGGAAGATAGTCTCCGGCAAGCAAGCCCAGCCGTTCCTTCATTTGCGAGAAATCGATTCGCAGTTCCGCCAGTGTTCCGTCAAAGTCGAAAACAATGGATTCCAGCCTGCTTCGCCTGCCGATCCTCATTCATTTTCCCTGCCAAATCGGTCCTTTTCCCTTGCAGAAGAAGGACCCGTTGTTTATGTTTGAGTCCGCTCTTTCCGAGACAGCCCATGTACGGGCATAATGTTGATTGCATCCCTCCCGGACGCTTTTCACAGCTCCCGTGGCTGAGCGGATCCCCGATTCCCGCGGAATTTTCGGCTCCGCTCCAGCATCGTCGACGCCCGGCAGGGGGCAACGCCCGCGTACACATTAGAATAGTATTACGTTCGTCTTCTCACGACAAGGCATTCCGGACGGGTATGTATGATTGGATACGGAGTACGCATGACGGTCAGGACACTGAGTTTCGATGAGGTTCTGGACAGGCTTGTGCACCTGTGGAAGCCGTACCACGACAATTATTTAGCCATGTATTCCAGCTGGTACGGAGGCATCATCCGGGATCCGGCGCTGATGATGGTTCCCGTCGACGATCACCTGGTCCATCGTGGCGACGGAGTATTCGAGGTCTTCAAGTGTGTCCGGAACCATATCTACGCACTTCATCGCCACCTGGACCGCATGGAACAGTCGGCGAAGGTTTCCATGCTCGACCTCCCCATGGACAGATCGGAGCTCGTCAAAGCGATCACGGCCACCGTGGCGGCGTCGGAAGCAGAGGACTGCCTGGTGCGCCTTCTGGTCTCGCGCGGCCCCGGAGGATTTTCAGCCAGTCCTTATGAATCGATCGAGCGTCAGGTTTACATCGTGGTGACCGCGCATCACGAACTTCCCCGGGAGAAGTACGAGGAGGGGGTTCGGCTTCGAACTAGCCGGGTTCCCATCAAACAGGAATTCTTTGCAAATATAAAGAGCTGCAACTATCTTCCCAATGTTCTCATGAAGAAGGAAGCAGAGGACGCCGGGGTGGATTTTACCGTTTCGCTGGATGAAAGGGGATTCCTGGGGGAGGGCCCCACCGAAAATGTGGGATTCATCACATGGGATCGGGAATTCCTGGTACCCCGGTTCGACAGGATCTTGAAAGGCATCACTGTCTCCCGCATGATGGAGCTGGTCAGACCCCTGGTGGAATCGGGCGAACTTCGTGCCGCGGAGGAAGCGGATATCACTCCCGCCCTGGCCCGTGAATCCCGCGAAATCATGATGTTCGGAACATCCTTCGATGTACTTCCCGTCGTGGAATATGACGGCCTCCCCGTGGGTTCCGGCAGACCCGGGCCCTTTTCCCGGAGATTCCTTGAACTCCTTCGCGAGGATGCGAGGAACTGTCCTGAAATGAAGACTCCGGTCAAGGATTGAACGATGGCAAATGGTCGCAGGGACCGATTTCTGAAAATGGCCGTGGAGAGTATTCGCCGCAGCATCGAGGCGAAAGACGCCTTGTGCCGGGACGGCACGCCGACTATCTTGGCCATGGCCGAGCTGCTTGTCGAAGCGTTCAGGGGCAGACATCGGCTGTTTCTCTTCGGAAACGGGGGAAGCGCCGCGGATGCCCAGCACCTGGCCGCCGAGTTTGTGAACCGTTTCCGGATGGAACGTCCTGCCCTTCCCGCCGTTGCACTCACAGTGGACACGTCGGCACTGACCAGCATCGCCAACGACTTCCATTTCGAAGATGTGTTCGTGAGACAGCTCGAAGCGCTCGGGCAGGCCGGAGACGTGGCCATGGGGATCAGCACCAGTGGAAAATCCGTCAACGTCGTCAAGGCACTTCGATGGGCTCGCCAACACGGTCTGCTCACTCTCGGGCTTGCCGGAGCCGCGGAATCGGAGATGGATATCTACTGTGACATCAACCTCAAGGTATCCGCCGACAGCACCGCGCGCATCCAGGAATGCCACATTACGGCGGGCCACGTGCTGTGCGAGATTGTCGAGGAGATGCTTTTCGGAAAGGCGGAAGAATGATGGGCAGGTCGAGCCGTGGAGCATGGGAACCGATCAGCTTTGACGGGTTGAAGACGACCAGTCTGAAGGACCGCCCCAGCAAGGTGGGGATACGGGATTTTGCCAGGTCGTGGGAGCCGGGGGGCTTGTTTTCGGATTTTCTGGAGAGGCTTCCGGGCATTCTTGCCGTCGAGGAATTCAGGCGGGCGGCCGGGGCCATCGCCGAGGCGGTGAGGGGGGAGCGGACGATTTTGCTGGGGATGGGTGCTCATCCCATCAAGGTGGGGTTGAATCCCGTCATCATCGATGCCATGGAGCGGGGAATCCTTACCGGGCTGGCCTTGAACGGGGCGGGTATCATCCATGATGTCGAAGTGGCCATCGCGGGCAAGACCTCGGAAGACGTGGCGGCCCATCTCGATCGGGGTTGTTTCGGCACGGCCCGGGAAACCGCGGAATTTATACACGGCGCGGTGCGCGATGCCTGCGATCGGGGAGGCGTCGGCCTGGGTGCCGCGGTGGGCAGGCGCCTTGTCGACGATGCCGTTCCGCATGCCGAATCGAGTCTTCTCGCTTCAGCTTCGAGGCTGGGGATTCCCGTCACCGTTCACGTAGCGCTGGGCACGGACATCATCCACATGCATCCTGCCATGGACGGCGCGGCCATGGGAGCCCTGAGCCATCGCGATTTCCGGCTTTTCTGCAGCCTCGTCTCCACGCTCGAGAAGGGAGTGTTCATCAATCTGGGTTCGGCGGTCGTTCTTCCGGAAGTGTTTCTCAAAGCGGTGAGTGTCGCCCACAACCTGGGGTATTCTCTCGATGGCATTACGACACTGAACATGGATTTCCAGCGCCACTACCGCCCCACCGTGAACGTGGTCCAGCGCCCGACGTCGGGCACGGGAACAGGCATTACGCTGATCGGGCATCACGAAATCATGTTTCCGCTTCTCATGGCGGCCGTCGTTGAACATCTCTTCAGGGAGGTTTGAGACATGGAGAAACGCATCCGGATTCGCTCGGGTTCCACAGCCGTGAACGCCGTGCTCTGCGATTCGGCGACCGCGGCAGCCGTGTGGGCGGCGCTGCCCGTCGAGGCGTCGGCCAGCACCTGGGGGGACGAGATCTATTTTCCTGTTCCCGTCGTGCAGCCCCTGGATGACAGCGCCGCGGAGGTCGTTCAAGTGGGAGACATCGGCTACTGGCCTTCGGGAAAGGCCTTCTGCATCTTCTTCGGCCCGACGCCGGTCAGCAGGGGGGAAGAAATCCGGCCGGCCAGTGCGGTGAACATAATCGGCCGGGTGCTTGACGATGCACGAATTCTGAAATCCGTTCGGGACGGCGACGAAGTGACAATCGAACCCGTGCCGTAACGACACCCGAGGACAATCACGGGTTGGAGTCGCTCCCCGCAGGCATTATAATGTCATGGTCGATGATATTGGATCCGGGCTCGAGCCTGTGCCGACGATTCAGTGAATCCCTCGGGCAAGGGGGAAGCCGATTACCCGGACATCGACCGGATCGACATATAAACCGGAGGTAGAAGATGCCTATTTTTGAGTACGAATGTTGCCAGTGCGGCGAACAGTTCGAAAAGCTGGTCTTCAAGAGCGATGAAAACGTTGACTGTCCGAAATGTAAATCCCGGGACGTTGCCAAAATGATGTCCGTTTGCGGCTTCAAAAGCGGCGGCGATAAAGGGGCGGCCAGCAGCAGGATGGGGTCGGGAGCCTCGTCCTGTGCGGGTTGCAGCGGAGGCAGTTGCAGTTCATGTCACTGAACCATGTGACGGGATCCTGAGAGGAAGCTTTGGCGGAGAGCATCATTCGGATTGGAACGAGAGGCAGCCTGCTTGCCCTGAAGCAGAGCGGAGATGTCAGGGACGCGTTGGAGAAGGCCTGGCCCGGTCTCATCGTGGAACTTGTCATCATCAAGACCACCGGAGACAAAATACTCGATGTGCCGCTGGCCAAAGTCGGCGGCAAGGGGTTGTTTGTCAAGGAAATCGAAGACGCCCTGCTGGCCGGCAGCGTGGATCTTGCGGTCCACAGCATGAAGGATGTGCCGGCCGTCCTGCCGGACGGGCTGGAGATCGGAGTCGTCCCGTCGAGGGAGGATCCGCGTGATGTCCTGGTTTTGCATGGAGGAAAGGCTCTCGGGGATGTGCCTCACGGCGGCAGGGTGGGCACGAGCAGTCTGCGGAGGGCTGCCCAGGTAAGGAGGCTCCGCCCCGATATCCGGGTGGAGACTCTTCGAGGAAACCTCGAGACTCGCCTGCGCAAGGTGCGGGAAGGGATGTACGAGGCCATCATCCTTGCCGCCGCAGGCCTTCATCGCATGGGTTGGCAGGACCGGATAACGGCATATCTGGACCCGTCGGAATTCCTGCCGGCCATTGGGCAGGGAGCCATTGGCATCGAGATACGCAGCGGCGATCGGGAAATTCAGAAGATCCTGGAACCCCTGCATGACCCCGGCACGGCACTCGCGGTGGAGGCGGAACGCGGCCTGCTGAGGGCACTGGAAGGAGGCTGCCAGGTTCCCATAGGGGGCTTTGCCCGGGTCGACGGTGATCGCCTGGAACTGACCGGGCTGGTAGCATCCATCGACGGAGGAGAATTGTTTCGGGTCAGCCGGGAAGGAACGTCCGACGATCCGGGTTCCCTCGGACTTCGAGTGGCTCGGGATCTGCTTGAACTGGGGGCAAAGCGCATTCTGGACGAAGTGTATGGATCCTGAGGGCACTGTCCTGTAGAGGACCCGAGGCTGAATAAGGGAGGATCAGGTGCGGGGCCGGAATGCCTTCGGCTCCGGGGGAGACAGGTCAAGGTGGTGACAGGCAAGGTATATCTGGTGGGAGCAGGCCCGGGCGATCCGGGTCTTCTGACCGTCAAGGGAAGAGAAGTCCTGGAAAAGGCGCAGGTTGTCATTTACGACTACCTGGCCAACGAGGAGTTCCTGAAATATGCGCCTCCCGGCGCGGAAGTCATTTACGTGGGCAAGAAGGGAGGGGACCACACGCTCAGCCAGGACGGCATCAACAGACTGCTTGTGGAAAAGGGGCGGGAGAGGATCGTCGTCAGGCTCAAGGGTGGTGACCCCTTCGTGTTCGGGCGCGGAGGGGAAGAGGCCCAGGTGCTGGTGGCACAAGGGATACCGTTTGAAGTGGTCCCGGGAGTGACCGCCGCGGTGGCGGTCCCGGCCTATGCGGGCATACCTCTTTCTCACCGGGATTACACGGCTGGCATGGCCTTCTTCACCGGGCATGAGAGGGACGACAGGGACGATTCCAAGATTGCGTGGGATAAGCTCGCCACCGGAGTGGGCACGCTGGTCTTTTTTATGGGGGTGAAGAATCTGCCGGAGATCTGCAGCAAGCTGATTGCCCACGGCCGTCCCGCCGGTACACCCGTGGCGGTGATCCGGTGGGGAACCACTCCCGCCCAGCAGACCGTAGTGGGTACACTCGAGGATATCGTTGAAAGAGTGCGGCAGGCAAAGCTTACACCTCCGGCTATTACCGTGGTGGGGGAGGTTGTACGCCTGAGGGACGAACTGAACTGGTTCGAGCGCCGGCCTCTTTTTGGGAAGCGAATCGTGGTCACTCGAGCCCGGGAGCAGGCCAGCGACTTCAAGGCGGTGCTCTCGGAACTTGGAGCCGAATGCGTCGAATTTCCGACCATCGCCGTCGAACCTCCTCCTGCATGGGAAGCCCTGGATTCGGCGATCGGGCGGATTTCATCGTACAACTGGATTGTTTTTACCAGTGTGAACGGAGTGAAATACTTCATGGAGAGGCTGAGGGCGGCCGGTTTGGATGGACGGCAACTGAAGGGAATTCGCCTTGCCGCCATCGGTCCGAGGACCGCTGAAGCCCTCGAAGACCGCGGCCTGATACCGGATTTCGTGCCGCCCGAATACCGTGCCGAATCCATCGTCGACGGACTGTCGGAAGCTGATCTTACGGGTGTGAGATTTCTCATGCCCCGTGCCATGGTGGCTCGTGACGTCCTTCCCGACAGCCTGCGCCGCCTCGGAGCGGAAGTCGATGTCGTGCCCGCCTATCGGACGACTCTTCCCGCGGACCGTACGGCGGACGTCCTGGAATACTTCCGAAAGGGAGAGATCGACTGCCTGACCTTTACGTCTTCATCCACGGTAACCAACTTCTTTGAATTGATCGACAGGGACGAAATCAAGCCGCTGCTCGATAAAGTGGTGATTGCCTGTATAGGCCCCATTACGGCGGAAACGGCCCGCGGATTCGGGCTGCATGTCCACGTCATGCCTTCGGATTATACCATTGCCGGACTGACGGACAGTATCCGTTCCTATTTCGAAAAGGTCTCGGAACAGAAGTAGCCTTTCAGCCACTGAGCTTCCGAGAACCTGAATCGGGCAAATGCGGCGGTCTGCTGCGGAAGGATTCACATCAGGCGTGGATTGACGATCCATGGAGGAAACGCCGGAGGAAACCCGCCATCCGGAGGTTCCCGGACGGCGGGTGACAGGGCTCTATTCAAGAACCTCGTGGGCCCTATACTGATGATAGGCTTCACGCATGGAGACATACGGGTCGATGGCGGATGCTTTGAAATCTTCGTATTCGCCGATCCTCAGCGAAGTGACGTTCACGATCTGTCCCGACCTGAGCCCGATGCTGCTGTAGATATCGGGGGAGAGGTAATAGAGCGGGTTCATAAAGGCATCCGCCACAAGCCCCACGGTATCCCTGGCGGTCGAAGGGCCGAAGACGGGAAGGACAATGTAAAGCCCGGATTTTACGCCGTGATGCCCGAGAGTCTGCCCGAAGTCCTCGTCGTAAGGTTTGAGCTTGAAATCCCGGTAAGCGATGTCCCACATCCCCGCGACGCCGAGTGTGGAGTTGATCACAAAGCGGGCGATTTCGACTCCCGCCCTGTCCACTTTGCCCTGCAGGAGGTTGTTGATCGCCCGGGCCGGGAAGAAGATGTTCTTGAAGGCGTTTCGAATGCAGATACGGAAACCTTCCGGGAAATAGGCCGCGTATACGACGGATACAGGCTTTAAAGCGTAGAAATAGAACCCGTCGTTGAACCTGAACATGGCCCGGTTGAATCCCTCCAATGGATCAGGGACTACCTCCGTCTCCCAGTATTCGTCGTCGTCGTAGTCCGTCGATGCCGCCATGGCGACTCCCGTGAGTGGAACAACCGACTGGAATCCCTGGTGTATTTCCTTGAATGGAAGTGCCAGGCTGAACGCCGACAGGAGAATTGCGACGATACCCGATTTAACCCATAGTTTCATTAAGTTGCCTCCTTGCCGATCAACCATAAATCCATGACGCGCCACAGTCTAATGCCTGGCTGGAGCAAACTCAAAAGAAAAAATATCCGGGCCGAAAAATATTGCCCGTGTATATCATTCGGAATTCCTGCGGCAAACCTCAAAACGGTCCCGATGGTCAGAATCCAATCTAATCATGGTCCGCGTTTCAGGTAAGGGTGGTTGCATCCCAATATTCCAATGGTATATTGTATGCAAGAATGGAGAAGAGGAGGCATTTCAGTTGGAATTTTCAGCAGTTCCCCCTCGGATTCTCTTCTGCCGACTCCGGGCTTCACAACCGGAGCCATCCCGGTTCCGACGGGACGATACTTTGATGAAGCGCCTGCGGGGAAACGCTTCGCCGGCATACCGGTGGACATGGATGCTCCAGGCGAATGCCCGGGCCGGAAGGCAGCGAGCTTTCCAACCGTTCCCGTGTTAAAATGAAAGAAAATTCGGGCTGCAAAGGGCAGGTCCCGGCCAGTTTCGGGAAAAGGAGCTGCAATGGCAAAAAAGATCGGCGACGATTCAAACCCCGTGGACAAGTTCATGAACCGGATAAGGGGTACAGGGGGGGACCCGGGCCATGGAAAGGGCGATCCGTCCCAGAGAAGGGTCCACTTCTCCATCTGGTATTTCCTTGCCGCTCTGCTTCTGATCACCTGGCTTCAGAGTTTCATGGCGGAGACACAACAGAGCGAGCGGGTTTCGTATTCCGAGTTCAAGCAGTGGGTTCGTGACGGGAGAGTGGACAACCTGGTGATCGGGCCCGACAAGATTTCGGGAAATGTAAAGGATGAAAGCGGGGTGGTGCGGCATTTTTCCACCGTGCGGGTGGAAGACCCGGAACTCGTTCAGCTCCTGGATGAAAAAGGGATCAAGTACGGCGGCTATCTCGAAAACAAGTGGATAGGGGTTATCCTTTCATGGCTTGTGCCTCTTGCTGTCTTCATCTTTTTCTGGAGCTACCTCATACGCAGAATGGGAGGTGGCCCGCAGGGCGTGCTGTCTGTCGGCAAGGCTCGAGTGAAGATATTTGCTGAAAAGGAAATCGGCATCACCTTCGATGACGTGGCCGGCATCGACGAGGCCAAGGGAGAACTTCAGGAAATTGTTCAGTTTTTGAAAGACCCGGGGAAGTTTCAGCGGCTTGGAGGGCGCATTCCCAAAGGCGTGCTGCTGGTGGGTGCCCCCGGGACAGGGAAGACGCTCCTGGCCAAGGCGGTGGCGGGGGAGGCCGGCGTGCCGTTTTTCAGCATGAGCGGTTCCGAATTCGTGGAAATGTTCGTAGGCGTGGGGGCGGCTCGAGTGCGTGATCTTTTCGCCCAGGCCAAGGAGCACGCCCCCTGCATCATCTTCGTGGATGAACTCGATGCGCTGGGCAAGGCGCGGGGGCTGAACCCCATCGGCGGACACGATGAACGCGAACAGACTCTCAACCAGCTTCTCGTGGAAATGGACGGTTTCGATTCCCAGTCGGGCGTCATCATCATGGCCGCCACCAACCGGCCTGAAATACTCGATCCTGCGCTGCTCCGGCCGGGAAGATTCGACAGGCACGTGGCTCTCGACAGGCCGGATATAAGGGGGCGGGAAGCCATTCTCAAGGTGCATATCAAGGATGTCAAGCTCGGGCCGGACGTGGATTTGAAAAAGATTGCGGCCATGACTCCCGGATTTGTCGGAGCCGATTTGGCCAACCTGGTGAACGAGGCGGCGCTCATCGCCGCCCGCCTCGACCGTGACCACGTGACCATGGCTGATTTCCAGATGGCGGCGGACCGCATCATCGGAGGGCTCGAGAAGAAAAACCGGGCCATGAATCCGAGGGAGAAAGAGATCGTGGCCTTCCATGAATCCGGCCATGCCCTCGTGGCGATGCTCCTTCCCAACGTGGACCCCGTGAACAAGGTATCCATCATTCCACGAGGCATTGCGGCCCTCGGGTATACTCAGCAGCTGCCGACGGAGGATCGCTATCTCATGACCCGCGATGAACTGATCGAAAGGCTCCAGGTGCTGCTCGGCGGCCGGGTTTCCGAGGAAATCATCTTCGGCGACGTATCCACCGGAGCTCAAAACGATCTGCAGAGGGCAACGGATATTGCCCGGAGCATGGTAAAAGAGTACGGGATGAGTGAGCGCCTGGGGCCTCTCACCTACACACACGAACCGCGTTCCCCTCACCTCGATCTCGGACTGGCTCCCCGGGACCGGGATTACAGTGAACGAACAGCCCAGGACATCGACGAGGAAGTGGCGCGCATCATCGGGGAGGCTCACGCGAAGGTGCAGAATATACTGAAGGAGCGCAGGGATCAACTCCAGGCCCTTGCCGCCATCCTGCTCGAAAAGGAATCCATCGAAGGTGAGGATCTCAAGAAATTCGCTGACATGGTGAAGGCTGTGCAGGCGGCGGACAGGAAGGCTTCAGCCGCCCAGGCGGAAAAATGAGGGTTCATCCGGCAAATTTCCATGAGCCGTGGGCTCACAACCCATTATGAAAACGCAATAAAAACTTCCGATCAGCTCATCTCTTGAAAAACGGGCCAAAGAGTTCCGGCATTTTCGCGTAAACGAGTCCTCCGGTGCTTTTCACGCAAAGGATCAATGGCACCACAACGTCGCCGGGCCTCACAACGTCGTTCTGCATCACAACGTCGTTCTGCCTTTATTATCGAAAAGTGCAGGCGAGCATTGCGCGCAAGAAGGCTGCCGTGGCTGTCGCGCATAAGATCCTGGCGATTGTATACCATCTGTTCTCTGAGGACGCGATATACGATGATGGCCGTTACAACCGCCTTAGCCGAAAACAGGAGGATCACAGACTGAATATGGCTCAGTCCACGCTGAAAAACCTCGGGTATCAGGTGCAACTGACCCCTGTTGCGTGAATAGGTGCTGTAAAAACCGTACTGAATCATCGGTTTCTTTGGACTCCAAAGAAACAATCGCATAACTACGTCTGCGAAGCTCCTCAAGCTTCGTGGGACGTTTCCTAGCAATGACGATGTGGAGGCGCAACGGGATTGCTGTGGCGTTCTTGCAGGGATGACGCTCTTGTGGGAATGAAGCTGTTGCAGGGATGAGGTTCTTGCGGGTGTATTCCACCTTCGTGCGACAAGTGCCCAGGCAGGCGTTTATGAGAAAATGCCGGAGCCGTTTAGCCCGTTTCAAAGAGATCAGCTGATTCAAAGTCTTATTTGCGTGATCTGGCCGACAGTATGTTTGTCGGAAGACCCAAAGTGACTCAGCGGTTAAGCGCGGGAGGCATTGTGAATTACGGCGCAGGACGTTTCTTCCGCCTGGGAAGGTTGTCCATCCCGCGGGTGGAGGTTATTTAAAGAAGTGAAGTCTCGATCTCCGGAGCTCGGTCCGGAGACCGGGTCTTGTGTGCAACCGGTGCTGCGAGTTGGAAGCCTCGATGCGGACGAAAAACCTCACAGTCAGTGCATGGATAAAGATCGGCATATTCGCCTTCTTCACGATGTGCGCCTTTGTCCTGGTGAGGCATTCGCTGGTTCTGGAATTCCTCACCGCGGAACGGTTCTCCGTTCTTCTGGATCGATCCGGTTTCTGGGCACCGGCGGTGTTCATCGCACTGTACGCGGCGGCCGTCTGCCTGTTCGTGCCGGGATCTCTGATGACTGCCATCGGCGCTGCCATTTTCGGTGCCTGGTGGGGATTTCTTTTTGTCTGGATCGGCGCCATGACGGGTGCCGCAGTGGCCTTCCTGGTCGGACGATACCTGGGCAGGGATTTTGCCGCAACCATCGCCGGTGAAAGACTGAGGAAATATGACGATGCCATCGAACGCAACGGTTTTGCGACGGTGCTTTACCTGCGATTGATCTATTTTCCCTTCACTCTGATGAATTTCGGAATGGGCATGACTCGAGTCCGTTTCCCGGATTATCTTCTGGGTACGGGATTGGGAATCCTTGTCGGTACCTTTATTTTCACGTTCTTCGTGGGCACGATGAAGGAGGTCTGGCTGACCGGCCGGTGGGAGCAACTCCTCCATTGGAAGGTCTTCTTTTCGCTCGGGCTTTTCATTTTCTCCTTCTTCATTCCCGCTGTTCTGAAAAGAATCGGAATACTGGAAAGGCAGACAACCGGGCGCCGAGAATGAAGAATCATGACGACGTCGCCGAGTGGGCGAACGGAAAGCGGGCTTGTCCAACGGAATGCGGGTCCGCGGGGATCCGCGGGAAGTTGGGGAGAAGGATGTGGACTGGCAGCGTCTTCTGAGCGAATTTGAAGATTATGAACCGGACGAGGACATGCGTGGGCATGATTGTGCCGATTTCGAGAGATCCCTGCTGGAATCCGCGTCAGGCTTTGTGGAACCGTTCCTGGCAAGAAAGGCCGGCGGGAACTTCACCCGTGGAGAGGCAGTCCGCGCCCTGTATGCCTTTCTGCTCGAAAAGAGGTATGAAGAGCGGCTTAACCTGCTGCATTTTGCATTCAGTATCTTCGATGACCATACGTGCCTGCCGGATGAAGTGATCAATCGTACGCCCTTTCCCCATGAAGAGGGAAGCCCGCCTTTCAGGTATTTCACAGATCCGGATTTCGAGATCAAACCTTGAGGCCCTGTATGTGCGGTGTGAGTCCGGCAGGGAATGCTGGATAAAGAGCGGGACAAACGGGTCCCGATGAATCGGTTCGCGTGAATGAGCAGCAAAGAGATTTTTGAAGCAGTCACCGCCTGTACCCTGGATTGCCCCGACACGTGTTCTCTGGTCGTCACGCGGGATTCGCGGGGCGCCGTCCGTCTGAAAGGCAATCCGGATCATCCCTTCACGGCGGGGTTCACCTGCAGGAAGTCCCGTGGTTTCATACGGCGACTCGGCAGTCCACACCGGATAACGCACCCCATGCTTCGGACGGGAGAACAATGGAGAAGCCTGAGCTGGGACGATGCCCTGGATCTGTGCGCCGAGAAGCTCGGTTCCTGCCGTGCCGAACCGGCCTCGATTCTCCATATCCATGGAGAGGGGGCCAAGGGCGTCATGAAGCAGGCCGGGAAGCTCTTTTTCGCCATGCTGGGGGCGAGCCGGGTGAGCGGTTCCCTGTGTGACGCTGCCGGCTACGTTGCCTGCCTGGCGGATTTCGGTTCGAGACTCAACAACGACATCACCGATCTGCTTCATTCGCGCTGCATCGTCAACTGGGGCAGAGACCTTTCCCGCAGCTCCGTTCACACGGCCGCACTCATTCAGCGGGCGAGAGAACTTGGATCGCAGGTGATTTCCATCTCGCCGGGAGGCGATGACAATTCAGGCTTTTCCGACGACAGGGTGTGCATCCGACCGGGCACGGACCGTTTTCTTGCAGCGGCGGTCATCCGACGCTTTATTGAAGAAGACATCATCGGGGACGATGTTCTGTCTCATGCCCGTCAGTGGCCCGAATTCAGGGAACTCGTCATGAAGCATGCTGCGGCGGACCTGGCTGCATGGTGTGATGTGGATCCTCGCGACGTCGAGCGGGTATTTTCCCGCTATGCGCAAAGAGGGCCGACCGCCACGATCCTGGGAGCGGGGCTGCAGAGGTACGCGTACGGTGGAGAGAACGTCCGGTTCATCAATGCGCTTGCCTTCCTGTCGGGAAACATCGGGAGGGAGGGTGGCGGCAGTTATTTCCACCTTCATTCTTTGCGCAACGTCAACCTCAACTGGACAAAGGACCCGGAGCGCAAGCCTCGAAGAGCTTTCCCCGTCGCCGAGATCGGGAGAAGCATTCTCGAGGCGGACGATCCTCCCGTGAGGATGCTTTGGATAAACGGCTCCAACGTGATCAACCAGGCTCCGGACTCCCGCCAGACCGCGCGCGCCTTCGAGTCCGTTCCCTTCAAGGTGGTGGTGGACGCGTTTATGACCGACACGGCGCAGCGGGCGGACCTTTTTCTTCCGTGTACACTCATGCTCGAACAGGAAGACATCGTCGCCTCGTACCTTCACGACTTCGTTCATTACGTGCCGGCCGTCGTACAACCTCCAGCCTGGGCGCGAAGCGATCACCGGATCTTCCGTGAATTGGGCGTGCGTCTGGATCCTCCGGTGGTCCTGCCTGATCCGGAAACCATTTTCAGGGCATCCCTGGATTCCCCTCATCTGTCTGTTTCCCTCGAGGAACTCAGAGCAAAACGGTTTGTGCGCGCAGGACGTCCTCGAATCGCCTATGCCGGGATGCGTTTCGATCATACCGACGGGAAATACCGGTTTCCACCCGAATTGCATGCCGAACCCCCGGCTTCTCCGGAATATCCCCTGCGCCTCCTGACACTCATACGCCGGGAACATATCCATTCGCAGATCCTTCCCGAGGACCAGGCCGCGCCTCCCCCCGTGTGGATTTCTCCGGACAGCCCTCATCTGAAGAATCTGGACCTGCGGAAAAACGTGTTTATGGTTTCCCCGCTGGGACGCCTCATGGTACAGGTAAAAACCCGATCCGGTCTTCATCCGCATACAGTCGTCTACAGAAGAGGAGACTGGATGAAGCTGGGAGGCGGCGCGAACCAGCTGATTCAGGCGGGCCTGACAGACATCGGCGGGGGAGCCCCCTTTTATCAGCAGCATGTACGCCTGGAAAACGAATGAACGGCGACGATTATCCGAGGAGGACATTCTGATGCATTCTACTGCGGCAACTGTTCCGATCGAGCTACAATCCTTTTGCAGCGGCTGTTCCGAGGTCTTGCCGACTCTTTGCGACGACGCCGGGCGCATCGAGTACGTGATGAAGGAGATGAGGGGAGTTCTGCTGAATAAGTCCCTTTTTGTGGAACTGATGAACGGCATCGTTCAGGGTACGGGGTACCCCGATGCGCGACGGCCCACCATGTTCGACAATGAACTGCTCCTCTATTCCGATGCCAGCGGCGTCTTTTCCCTGCGGCTCTACCTGTGGGGCCCCGGGGAATATACCTACCCGCACGACCACAATTCATGGGGAGTCCTGGGTACGGTGACGGACGGGTTCGAAGTGATCAACTACCGGCGGGAAGATGATGGAAAACGGGAAGGGTATGCCCTGCTGACGGAAATGGAACGCTTCACGCTTCGTCCCGGAGAGACCACCTTCACGCTTCCGCTGGATGCCGGTATACATACCACCGGCAATCCCGGAAAGGTTACCGCCATTACCCTCAATCTTTACGGAAAATCCAATCAGCGGGGATATCTCCAGAACTTCGACATAAAGGAAAACAGGGTCCAGCGCGTATATCCTCCCAGACAGAAAAAGATCATGCTGGCGGCGAATGCCATGGATCACCTCAAGGGTGCTTCCGGCTGACGATCTCTTCTTTGATTGGATCAGGCGGTTTTCATTTCGGCCCAGCGGCGTGCCAGTTCGACAAGGGTTCTTACTCCAAAGCCCGTTGCGCCCTTTGGAACCGCCCCTTGGTCTTTCTCGGCCCAGGCGGTACCCGCGATATCCATGTGTGCCCAGGGAACGTCGGGCGGCACGAACTGTTGGAGAAATATGGCTCCGACTATAGTCCCGGCGGAGCGGTCGCCGACGTTTTTCATATCTGCGATCTCGCTCTTCAGGTCCTCGAAGTAGAAATCCCAGAGAGGGAGTTGCCAGAGTCTCTCTCCGAGTTTAATGCCCGTTTCCATGATCTTTCGGACGAATTCTTCCCGGTTTCCCAGGACTGCGGCAACCTGGTGCCCGAGGGCGATGATGCAGGCGCCGGTCAAGGTCGCGATGTCCACCACGGCGGCCGGACTGTAGCGGAGCGCATAGGTCAGGGCATCGCACAGGATCATCCTGCCTTCTGCGTCCGTGCTGATGACTTCGATGGTAAGGCCGGACATGGACCGGATCACGTCCCCCGGCTTGTAGGCCTTGCCGTCCGGCATATTTTCCGTGCAGGGCAGAATCCCCACCACACGCTGTTTCACCCCCATCCGGCCGATTGCCTCGAACGCGCCCAGCACCGCCGCCGCACCGGCCATATCCTGCTTCATGGAATCGAGCTTGCTGCTGGGTTTCAAGGAGATGCCTCCGGTGTCGAAGGTGATCCCTTTTCCTATGAAGACAAGGGGTGGAGTCTCTTCGCATCCTGCGGGTGCATGTTCCAGGACAATCATGCAGGCCGGTTCCCGGCTTCCCTGGGCCACGGCCAGGAAGGCACCCATATCCAGGTTCCGGGCTTCTTCCATGTCGATGATGCGCAGCTGAAAGCCGTGACTCTGTGCCAGGCATCGAGCCGAATCGGCCAGATAGAGTGGAGTCACGCGGTTGGCCGGAGCTGCAACCAGGTCTCTGGCCATGCATATGCCCGACGAAAGGGCCTGAGCGTTCTCGATGGTTGCGGAAAGGAAATCGTCGGTTTCCTGTTCGCTCGTCACGACAAGCCGTTCGGGGTGGACAGCAGGTTCGACGTCTCGGGTCTTGAAGGCATCCAGGCGGTGCAGGCTGGTCAGACCGGCGATAATGAATTCTTCGACGGCCGTTCCGGTTTCCAGGGGCAGCCCTTCGAAGGCGGCGACAGGCAGTGCTACGGTGGAGAGGTGCAGGTCGCGGCATTTTCGGAAGGCGGAGGCTGCTGCGCCGCGGAGTTTATCGAGCTGAAACGTATCCGCCGTGCCCAGACCCGCGCAGATCACACGCGAGACAATGCCGTCCGGCGGACCGTAAAAGACGGCTGCCTGCTGATATTTCCCTTCGAAGTCCCGAAACGCCGTGGAAGCCGGCAGCCACGGGGCATGCCGGTCCATCCATTGCCTGAATCCGGGCAGAGGTTCCGCTGTGCCCTCGAATGCCAGGTACAATACGGCGTCTCCTTTCCACTGAGACGAAGGTGCGATCTGCCGCTCCACGTGCATCGGTTCCTCCTGAAAAGAGTCGTTTAACTTACTTTAAAGAGGGATCGTTCATCAGGCATCCCGAGGCTGCCTGTCGCGGGAGTCCCGTTCCAGTGGGACCATTTCGAAACCGCCGCTTTCTCCATCGAAGTAAAGAAGTTTCCCCGAGTAAGCAGGTTCTCTTCCCGACAGAATGCGGAGCGCCTCGAGCGCTTCAAGGCTTCCTATGACCGCGGCCGTCGGCCCCAGTATGCCGGCAGTCTCCTCGGACAGTTCCCTTGACCTCATCTTTCCGTAAACGTCGGAAAGACTCGAAGGGGAGTCGGGCAGGAACGTGCCGATCTGGCCCCACCAGCCCGATGCCGCCGCATGAATGAAGGGGATCCCGAGCAGGCGGGCTGCCTCGGCAAGAACGAAACGCCCGGAAACATTGTCGAGAGCGTCCAGAACGAGGTCTGACCCATGAATCAGTTCATCCGCGTTCTCCCGGTTCAGGTCCACCGAGATCGGTGCAATGTGTATGAGTGGATTCACGGCTTTCATGCGCTCCTCGATCACGTGGACCTTGGGCCGGGAAAGATGTTCAACATCGCAGAGGATCTGCCGATTCAGGTTGGTCGGGAAAAAGATGTCCCTGTCTGCGACTCGTATGCGGCCGACCCCGGCGCGGGCGAGCAGATGGATGAGTATGCCGCCGAGTCCCCCGCAGCCGCACACGAAAACTTCGCTTGAGCAGATCTTTTCTTGCTCTTTATAGCCCAGCGACCAGAAGTTCTTCAGGTAACGCAAAGGAAGGATCCTGCTGCGAACTGCTTCGAGCTGGGCCCGCCACGGAGGCAGATTATGGTTTTGAGCCCATTCCAGGAGAGAACCGTCGTCAATGACAAGAAGTCTCTGGTCGAGGTAATCGACGGGGTAAGCAAGATACTTGAGGCTCATGGGAGCTTCCTCTGAATCGTAGGGTCAGGATCTGCCGGCAGTGGGATTTCGAACGGTACTGCCTGTTCGGATTCTTCCGAGTGAAACGGACGGAATGCTCCCCGCCTGGGAGCCTCCGCCGGAAAAGTTTCTGGATACATACAACACTTTTAGGGTCCGCCGCAATTCGAAACATAATAACTATAGGGGATCTTTGTGGAAAAAGGCTGAAGATCGCGGGGGGAGAAAGTCCAAAAACTCGTTGACAAAAAAAAGGCACGTCGCTAGCGTACTCGATCACCTCATTGCGATGATCGGCCATTCTGTCAAACGCGAATCTTCAAGAGAGGAAAAAGGAAATGGAACACCGCATATTCAACTTCAATGCCGGTCCCGCCGCTTTACCGCTCCCGGTGCTCGAACAGATCAAGCTGGAAATGCTCGATTTCCGTGGGTCCGGGATGTCCATACTGGAAGTGAGCCACCGGTCGAGGTGGTTTGAAGACGTTCTGGACGAAGCGATTGTGAGAATAAAGCGGCTGCTCGGCCTGGACGACCGTTACGAGGTGCTCTTTCTGCAGGGCGGAGCGAGCATGCAGTTCTGCATGGTGCCCATGAACCTCTGTGTGCCGGGAAAGCCCGCCGGGTACGTGGATACGGGCAGCTGGGCTGTAAAGGCTGTCAAAGAAGCCCAGATCCAGGGGAAGGCAGTCAGGGTCCTGGCGAGTTCCAAAGACCGGAATTACAGCTATATCCCGGAAAAGATCGAAATCGATTCGAACCTGGCCTACCTGCACATCACGTCCAACAACACCATCGAGGGGACTCAGTGGCAGCGCTTCCCCGATGCGGGCGGGGTTCCACTGGTCAGCGACATGTCTTCCGACATCTTCAGTCGTGTGTTCGACCCCGGCCCATTCGGGCTGATCTATGCAGGAGCCCAGAAAAACGCGGGCCCGGCCGGAGTTACACTCGTCATTGCCAGGCAGGACATGCTCGAAAGAGCTCCCGAACAGCTGCCCACGATGCTCAAATACACGACCTTTTCAGGGAAGAAATCCATGTACAATACTCCTCCCTGTTTTGCCGTCTACGTCGTCTGCCTGGTCACCCGGTGGCTCGAGGAGACCGTGGGGGGGATCAGTGCCATGGAAGCCGTCAATACCGGGAAAGCCGATCTCCTGTACGGATACCTGGACAGCCAGGATTTCTACAGCGGTACCTCCGCTCCGGATTCCAGGTCCAGGATGAACGTCACCTTCCGGCTGTCCGACCAGGATCTCGAACAGAGGTTCGTTCAGGAAGCCACTGCCGCGGGCCTCGGAGGACTCAAGGGGCATCGTTCGGTGGGGGGATGCCGAGCATCCATCTACAATGCAGTACCCATCGAGGCTGTCGAATCCCTGGTCGCTTTCATGAAGGAGTTTGCCAGGAAGAACGGTTGACACCCACTGGCCTGGTCCCCACATACTCAGGCAATTCTTCTCGATCCTGCCTTATGATCCGGCAGGATTCCGGGTTCCACACGGAATCCTGCCGGGTTTCGTTGGGCTGCGTGGCTGCCCGTCTGATCGCCGGGGTGCCTTGCTTCTGCAAAGTCTTTCCAAGCCTTACTCCCCGCCCAACTCCTTCCATTCCGACTCGCTCAGTTCGAGCCTCGCCTTCACAAGTTCCTTGTGCAGCCTCTGAACTTTATCCATGTCCTTTCGAACCATCGCCTTGAGAATATCCCCCTCGATCTCGGCCACCTCAAGCCTCTTGTAGTAGTCCATAGATTCCTTCAGGTGAGCCAGGACGATCTTTCCGGTCAGTAACGGGTGGTTGTTGGTCACGTTGGCATCCCTGAACCGTGTTCCGTGTTCGAGTTCCACTTCGAGCCCTCTGCGGAAATCATCCAGGGGGATGTCCATGCCTTCCGTATTGACCCACTTCAGGATGAGTTCGGCTTCCCCGGGCGAAACCTTTCCTTCCGTCATTTGAGTCCAGTCGCTGATCTTCAGTTCGCCGCAGACTCTTTTCACTTCTTCAACGGTCACGTAAACAGGAATTTCCATAGGTAGTCTCCCTATTGTGGGTTAGATGCCGCCGGCCAGCGCCCCCCATGGGCCCAAGCACAATGAAAGGCCTGTTGTTCCGGTTGAGCTCCAGCAATCCCCGCCCTCAAGGCCATGGAATCGCAGTCGAAATTCAACAGCGGCAAGCCTTGATCATGGCGCAGAATCCGTCAAAAATACTGCTCAGGCGCAGGATTCCCACCACAGAATCCCCGCGTGTGACCAGCAATGACTGAAGACCGCCACCAATGAGCCGGCGGATGGCTTCCTCGATGGTCCGATCCTCCTCGATCCGATCGATCTCTCCGATTGCATTTAGGATGTCCCCGACCTTCATCTCGGCAGCCTTTCTGCAGAGGTCTTCGAGCGGGTGTTCCCGGCTGTTGTAAATGGTGATCGCAGACCGAACATAACTCTTGTTCACAGCCGACTCCCCAGGGCCATTCGACTGCCCGTAACGGGGTTCAATGCCCATCAGGATGTCTCTGAAATCGATTTTGCCGACGATCCCTCCACCTGTGCCGCGCACCAGGAGGATACGGTCTCCGTCGAACCGCGCTCGATTCCCGGATTCTTTTAAAAGGGTTACGGCCTCGAAGAGCGTGTCCTCTTCACTCACTGTCGCATATCCGTCCAGGGGAACCATCCATTCCCCTGCTCTTGCCGCTTCCGTTTCCATAGCATCCTCCCGAACCCGTATTCCGGACTATACATCTCGTCGCACCGGGCCTATACACGGGCCTCGAACCCGGCGTAACGGGCAGGGGTTGTTGAACCGATATTCAAATGCCACCCGCTCCTCCCGCCGTAAAAGGCAGCGGATTTTGCCACCATAGATTAATCATTGCGGGAGAAGAAACAACCGGGAAATCGATGTCCGGCCGGGCGACTCCGCCCGGAGCGGCAGCGTGGCGTGGGAAACGGCGGAGGCCAAGGATCTTCGAGATAAGGTCAGGTCAGAGGCGGGGACGGATCTGCGGCAACGTTGCTCCCCTCGTCCAGGTTTCGGTGCATTATGGTTCAGCCGGCAAAGGAGTACTCCGCTGCTTTTCACGCATCCGGCGCCTTTCACGCATAGGTCTGATGGCACTGGTCCGATGGCATCACAACATCAATCGGCATTACAACGTCATTCCCGCAAAGCTCACAACGATCGTCATTCCCTCAACGATCGTCATTCCCACCGATTGTGCGTCCACATCGTCATTCCCGTGAAGGCGGGAATCCAGTCCAATCGCGGATCGCGCCATAAATATATCTCCACCCGCGATTGCCTTGCTCCATCCATCTTATCTTCCAGGCGCTTTCCCATTTCTGGAACTGATCTTCACCGGTGATGGCAGATTCTATGTTCCATCGACATACAGCGTACCGTTTTGCCCCCCTGCCACGATGTGTACAAGGAACGGTTCCGCCTGCGCGTTTACCCTTTCTGGATTCTCGCCTTCGAGACCGTGTCGTATCGATTTATAACATTCGAGTTGGCGCGACGGCTATCCACCAGATGCCCAAGGGCGAGTTGGTTGATTGCCAAATCCAACCACCGGCAGGCGAGGAGAAGTCTGCAAGATGCTT
>JABUEY010000228.1 GCA_013314815.1 Syntrophobacteraceae bacterium | reverse complement strand
TTTTGAGCTCGCCGCTGAATCGCTTCCGTGGACCGTTCATCTGCAATCCTCCTTGGCTCCATTCCTACCATGGGCCAGGATCGCGTTGCCACCTTATTGAGCTGTCCAGTTTTCGGGGCACATTATAATCCGCGCCTGGACTGGGTTTCCGCCTTCGCGGAAATGACAGTGTTGGGAGAATGGCGGTGTTGGGGGGATAGCGGTGTGATTCTTTAAAGTCTGCGGCATCAACATGGAAGTCATTGGGCATGCGATCAAATGCCTCGAAAGGAATCCCGGCAAAGGACACATTCCCGCCGCGAAACCGGATGCAGAATCGAGACGCCCACCCGCCGGCAGTGGCGGTGCCCAGCGGATGGGGTTTATTCAAGAACTTACCCAGTTGAAACAGGCTTCGACTCAAAAGGTGAAAACCTTGTATTCGGGGGAAGCCATCATTTGAACGAGTTCGGCGCCTGTCGAGATCCTGGACCCTTCGATGAGATCATCGGGGGATATGAGGCGCTTGTCTGCGCAGGCCTTGCAGACATGAATGGGGCTTTTCATGGCTATCAGTTCATCAAGCAGGTCTTTAAGGTGTTCCCCGGTGGAGCTTCGGATCCCTTCCGCCATGCCCATTTGAGCCCAATGGATGGCGTCATCGATGAGAAACACTTCAACCGTATGACCAGACTTGGCTGCAATGGCCGCAAACTGCATCGCCCTTGTCGCTCCGCCTGATTTCTCGAATCCTTTGCTCAAGATAAAGAGAAGCTTCTGCGATTCCATACTCTTTCTCCCTCATAATTTACCCATTATCTTCTCGATCGTACGCCGTTCCGGAACATAAACATGGGCGATTTTACCGTCGTTCCAATCTGCCGACACATAAAGATTGCAGTAGCAGCTGCCGTATTCCTTCACGTCGGGTTCGCGGTAGACACACGGGCATGTGATATCCCTGTCCCATTCCCTGTCTCCGCACGCCAGCCTGCAGGGACATGCCATGTACCCGTACCTCTCCCTGTTGATGAGCAATCCCTCGAGCAGTTCAAAGACCTTCTTCTTGTCCGAGTTGAAGTAATAGCCCTTGGGTTCCTGCACCTTTTTCAACATGTCGTAGAGTCGCTCGACGTCCATCACAGGTTCAGCGCCTCCCGGATCTCGTCTTTCCTGAATCCGACGATGATCTTGTCCCCGATGATCAATGTAGGGAAAGAGCAGCTCGGATTCACTTTCTTGACTTCCTCGATCATCGCCTTTCTCTCCTCGCCCTCGAGCTTATCCACATCCACACATTCGTAACCCACACCGCATCCATCCAGGTATTCTTTTGTGTTCTTGCAATGAATGCAGGTGCTGAGCGCGTAAAGCTTCACGTCACATTTTTCCATCGTCTTCCTCCGTTCCGTTCCTGAAAACCTGTCATCGAATCCGTTTCATCGCAATCAAAACATTCACATCCGGTCTGTGTATACGTATCATGATTGTGATGTGCGTCTTGCATCCCCGAGCCAACATCCTCCGCCGTCCATCGCATCCTGCACAACATCCCATCTGCTCTCCCGCCTATCCATGCAGGGGTTTCTTTCATTATTCATCTTCCGCACGCCCGGAGCCGGCGCAGTCATCCGCGACGAG
Source organism: Syntrophobacteraceae bacterium (assembly GCA_013314815.1). Classification (GTDB taxonomy): domain Bacteria; phylum Desulfobacterota; class Syntrophobacteria; order Syntrophobacterales; family Syntrophobacteraceae; genus JABUEY01. The sequence continues at coordinate 1,767 of JABUEY010000228.1, read as the reverse complement.
GGAGAAATCAAAGACAGGGAATCCCGAGTATCGGGAACAACACCCTGCGCGGAAGACTTCAGAAGGCACATGCCGAAACTATCGGACTGCAGTTTCATCACGGCCTCGCACGCGGAGCTTCGGGATGCCTTCCAGTATAATCACCGAGGGCTTTCCTTGCCACTGCAGCAACCGCGGAAGAACATCGCCGCATACACCCTTTCGGGGAAAAGACGCTATCCGGTTTGAAGATCCAATCCCACTGCGCCGGAAGACTTTGCCTTTGCGCGGCAGGATCGGGACCAGCCGGCCCGGCAGGACTCCGCGTTGCCCGTGCAGCCCGCAGAAAGTCCCACAATCCTCACAGTTCGTCGTTTCCTGCGGTGTTATCGGCCAAGAATGCCGATGCGCGTCAAAGCAAAATCGTAGCGGACGGGATCATGGGGATCGAATCGTCTGAAGGCCCGGGTGATCTCGAGGGCCGTACGCATATTTGCCTGTTTGCACCGTGTAAAACCCAATGCAAGACCGATCCGATGCATGTGAGTATCCAAAGGGACAATGAGCTTCGAGGGAGAAACGCACTGCCATCCTCCCGGGTCGACATTGTCCCGGCGCACCATCCAGCGCAGGAACAGGTTCATTCGCTTGCAGGCGCTTCCCCTTGAAGGGGACGGCAGGAACATGCCGTTGCATTCAGCGGTAACGGCCAGTTTCGAGACGAACTCGGAGAGTGCGGGAAGGACGGTCTCACAGTCTTCATCATATTCCGACGAAAAACAGGCGTGGAGTGACCCGTATTCCAGGAGCATCCGTTTCAAGGCATCGAGGAGCCTTACCAGATCACTGCCCGATGTAAAACGATGGCGAAAATCGCAAAAGAGGGAGGAAAACTCCGACGGGTGCCCATCGAGAAGGAAGGAACGGGGGGACTGCCCCATGCGGCCGAGCACCCTTTCCACGCTTTTCAGAATCTGCCTGACCCGGCCGTAGGCAAGCGAAGACGCAATGATGCCGGCAATCTCGCGATCGAGGGAATTTTCATACCTGTACAGGAATTCCACCGGGTCCGGATGCACCTGGTCCCTGCGGTTGAACCGGAAGTAAAGTTCGTCCAGCGAGGCCCGGGTCGGTTCCGAGCGCAACACTGAAGCGAGGGTCGTGAGTTCGGCCATACGGGGAAACCGGTTGTCCAGTCAAAGAGGCATTTGGGCGCCGCTCTTAAAGTACGTTTCTCTTGATCCAGGTCAAAGGCGGTTTTCGACTCATGCGATAGAAAACGGCAAAAGCGTAACACAGATTGTGGCTTCTGCAAAGACCGGGGGCTTTTCGAATAATCGAGATGCGTTGTATATGGAGTATTTCGTGATGAACCTCAACCACATGGACGAACAAGTAAGGGGACACAGGGTCGAAACATGCTTCGGGGCGGACGGGTGTCCGAACAGGGCCTGTGATGCTCGGAACCCGGCTTCACGGTTGGAGGATCTTCTCACTCGGAAGAACATCCTGGGGTTCATGAAGCAGCGGGTTGCAGAACCCTTGAAGATGCACCACGAGTTGCGCGTTTCGATTTCAGACTGCCCGAATGCCTGTTCACGGCCGCAGATCGCGGACATCGGTCTGATAGGAGCCTGCAGGCCGTCTCTGTCGCGCGAATCGTGCAGTCGCTGCGGATCCTGCCTTGAAGTCTGCAGGGAAAACGCGATAATGCTTACCGACGGCAGGGTGCAACCCGCCATCGACCTGGGCCGATGTCTCGCCTGCGGCCTCTGTGCAAACGCATGC
>JABUEY010000044.1 GCA_013314815.1 Syntrophobacteraceae bacterium | reverse complement strand
ACGTGGTGCCGAGGTAGTACAGAGCCTGGTCGTACTGAGGTTCCTCCTTCAAGAGGTAGGTGAAATCCTTTATGGCGTCTTCGTAATTCTTCTGCTGAAGGTGAATGATCCCGATTTTCAGACGGCTTTCCAGGTCCTTGCGGTTGAGTTTGAGAATCTGCCCGAAGTGCACGAGAGCGTCGTCGGGCCGGTCCATGCGCATGTACAGGTTGCCCAGTCGCGTACGGGCATGGACGCTCGCCGAATTGTAGGATAAAATGCGCAGGTATGTCGCCTCGGCTTCCTTCGGCCTGTCGGTGACTTCATAAATGTAGGCCAGATCGAGTAGAGCGGTCTCGAGCGCCGGCTCGATGGCCAGCACTTCCTGGTACATCTGTTCAGACTGGTGGTAGAATTTCATGTCCAGGAAGACGCGGGCCTTGTAGTAGAGGGCCAGCGGGTTGTCCGGAAGCAGGTCCCGGAGCCTGTCGAAGGCATCCATGGCTTCCTCGAAACGTCTCTCCTGGGCATAAAGGGCTCCCAGCAGAAGGAAGGCATCTTCGTTCTCAGGATTGATCTCGATGACCTTCCTGTAAGCATCGATGGCGCTGGAGTTCCGGCCGAGACCCGCATAGAGCTGGCCGAGCAGCATGTGGGCCGGTTCGTAGCCGGGGTCATAGGTCCTCGCTTCCTCGGCCAGGCGCAGAGCGGTATCGATGTTTCCCTGGCGGATATTGAGGGTTGCCAGTTCCGTAAGCAGGATAGGCGAGGTCGGGTCGTTCTTCAGAGCGCTGTTATAGGCCTCGACAGCCTTGTCAATCTGCTTTTCGGCAAGATAAAACTGCGCGGAAAGATAATCATAGTAAGCACCGGCCCGCACACCGGATTCTGTCCGGCTTGGTGCCTTGGGGGTGGGGCTGCTCGTGCGGGACTGCACCCCGGTCTGGGAACAGCTGATGATGAAGATGCAGAGAGGAATGAGGCAGTAGCGAAGGTTCATGGAATTCGGTCATCCTTGCACCATAAAGGCTGGAAATGATATAAATTACAATGAAATACAACTTAGTTCTCTTAACACATCCGAAGCCTTGAGTCAACGCTTTCGCGGAGCAGGGCGGCAGTATACCGCATGCACAATATAATGGTTTTACAGGGGAATACAATCTCCCTTCTTCAAGGGCAGAATAAAGCGGGCTTGACCATGGTTTCGGGAAAGTAGCCCGGGCACAGGAAGGTCAAAATGCGATCCGATTATCCGAAGATCCGGCACGGCCTGGAAGCTGTGCCTGTTGTACACCAGGGGCGGCACATGTTACTGGTTCGCGACAGGCTCGGACTGTCGCCGGATTCCTTGCTCCTTTCGCCGCCGGCGGCTCAAATCGTGTTTCTTATGAACGGCGAAAATTCGTTGCTGGACCTCCAGGCCTTTTACGCGCGCATGACCGGCGAAATCCTGTTTTCCGAAACGCTGACACAAATCGTGCATAAGCTGGAAGAAAACTATTTCCTGGAAAACGAGAATTTCACCTGTCTATTGCAGGAGCGAATCAGCCAGTTTCTGAGTGATCCTGTACGGAGGCCTGCGCACGCGGGGGTGAGTTATTCCTCGGATCCGGAGTCGCTGCGCGTCGAGCTGGAAAGCTTCTTGGCACGCGAAGGAAGCCAACCGCCGTTTCCCGTAAAGAGTGCCGATGATCATGGCCGGAAGGTGGCGGGAATCGTCGCACCTCACATTGATCTGAAGGCGGGCGGCCCGTGTTTTGCGCGTGCCTACGAAGCGGGCCTTGGATGCTGTCCGCCCGATACGTGGATTGTTCTCGGCACGGGTCATGAACCCATCGAGAACTATTTCGCATTGTGCCCGAAGGATTTTGAAACCCCCATCGGTATCGTCCCCTGCGATGTGCAGTGCTGCGAAGAACTTGTCTCAAATGCGCCTCGGGACATACGCGTCGGTGAATACAGTCACTGTCGGGAGCACACCATCGAATTTCAGGCCGTCTTCCTGGCCTGTTTCCAGCCCGGGGCGAGAATCGTCCCGCTGCTTTGCTCGTTTTCCCACCAGGACTGGGAGTCGGATCGAGCGTATATCGATGGAATGGCCTGCCTGATCGGCGAGATCGTCGAGAAAGCGAAATGCCGCATCGGGCTGATCGCCAGTGTCGACCTGGCCCACGTGGGGCCGCGCTACGGAGACCCGTTTCAGCCTCACGCCGGCACGCTTCGGGAACACCTGCGCGCTGACCGCGAACTGCTGACATGCCTCGAAAACTGTGATTCCGCAGGGTTCATGAACAGGATCGTGCGGGAGCGCAACTCGAGAAAAGTGTGCGGTGCACCTCCCCTGTATGTTTTCGCCAAGGCCCTCGAGGGCAAGGCTCGCGGGGAAATCCTGGAACAGAGCCATGCCGTTGTGGACAATCGGAATTCCTTCGTGACCTTCGCAGCCATGGTCTTTTACGAGCAGGGGTAGAGGGATCAGGGAGGGGATCCTTTTGGCCGTTTCATCCATGCGGGGAGCGTGCCTCGACAGCAGGTGGATCAACCGGGTCCGGGGGAAAGGCGACAACCTGGTCGATGTGACCGGCGCCCGAGGCGAGCATCACCAGGCGGTCGACTCCCAGGGCGATGCCCGCACTGGGAGGAAGATGTTCGAGGCTTTCCAGGAAGGTGTGAGGAAGGGGGTAGGGCAGAAGCCCGGCCTTGCGGCGCTTCTCGATGGCGTCTTCGAATCTCGTGCGCTGTTCCTCCGGATCGTTCAATTCACTGTACCCGTTGGCCAGTTCAATTCCTGCCCAGTATAGTTCGAACCGCTCCGCAACCGAAGGATTTCCGGGCTTCAGCCTGGCCAGGGCCGCCTGGTTTGCCGGGTAGTCCTCGAGAATGCACGGTCGGGGAAACCCCAGGTGAGGCTCCACCTTCTCCACCAGGTCGACGTCGAACCGATCCAGGTCGACGTCGGGTCCCGGTTCCCAGCCTGCAAATTTCAGAAAGGCTTCGCGCACCGTGTAACGGAGCCAGTCTCCGTCGACTTCGAGCCGCGTGTCTCCCCGTCGCCATGGGGCGGTATGAGCGGTCCTGCGGTGAAGCGTCCGGAGAAGATCGGCGCAGTCCTTCTGAAGGTCCCGGTAATCTGCGTTTGCGCGGTACCACTCCAGAAGTGAAAACTCCGGATGATGATAACGTCCCCTTTCACCGGCACGGAACACGGGGGTGATCTGGAAGATCCTTTCGTAGCCTGCCGCAAGCAGGCGTTTCATGTACAGCTCAGGGCTCGTGATGAGAAACCGCCCCTGCGCCGCGGCAATTGCTTCGATGTGAGGCTCGGGGGCCGGGGCTGTGGTGAGGAGCGGAGTCTGGATTTCCAGGAATCCCTGGTCATGGAAGAACGAGCGAACAGTGTGGATGAGCCGGGAACGAAGTTCGAGGAAGAACCGCTTTTCTGCCGGTTCGATGTGATCTTTCATGTCGATCAGGCTTTGACTCTTTCCACGTAGCTCCCGGTACGTGTATCGATCTTGAGGACTTCTCCTTCTTCTATAAACAGGGGCACCTGGATGACGAAGCCTGTCTCGAGGGTAGCCGGTTTCGTAGCCCCCGACGCGGTGTCGCCTTTCAGGCCGGGGTCGGATTGTACGACTTTGAGTTCCACGAAGTTGGGCAGATTGATTCCAATGGGCCGGCCCTGGAACAGGAGCATGCTCACCACGAGGTTCTCGATGAGGTAATTGGTGGCGTCTCCCACCTGCTCGGAAGGCAGTTCAATCTGTTCATAGGTGGAGGTGTTCATGAAATGATAATGGTCGCCCTGCTTGTAAAGGAATTGCATATCCTGTTCCTCGAGGTCGGCGCTCCAGAATTTTTCGCCTGACCTGTAGGTGCGGTCGAACTGGATGCCCGTAATCATGTTTTTCAGGCGGCAGCGGTAGAGAGCCTGCCCCTTCCCGGGCTTGGAGAATTCGAAATCGACGATGAGATAAGGTTCTCCGTCGATTTCAAGCTTCAGACCTTTGCGCAGATCTCCGGCCGTCAGTGTGGTTCCCATGCTTTCTCCCTTTCTTTCGGATTGATAAGCTTCGTCAAAAAACATATTGTAAAAGGATAGACTGAAAAGGGTCAAGACACTTTGACCACGGTTCGCTGTTTGCGCATGTCGAGAGGGTGTTCTGTTCCGTAGTAGCGCAGGTATTCCCTGGCTCACGCTCTCTCGTGTCTACCAGGGAGGAGGAGAGCAGAACATGAGTGAAATCATTTCGGTGGTGGCCAGAGAGATCCTGGATTCACGCGGCAACCCGACGGTGGAAGCCGAGGTTTTGCTGGAAAGCGGGTATACCGCATCTGCGGTGGTGCCTTCGGGAGCGTCGACGGGTTCGAGGGAAGCGCTGGAATTGAGGGATGGAGATCCTCGGCGTTATCTAGGCAAGGGGGTGCTCAAGGCGGTGGAAAACATCAACGAGGAGATCGGACCCAAAGTGCTGGGATTCGATGCCAGGGACCAGGTCGCCCTGGACAATGCCCTCATTTCCCTCGACGGCACGGAAAACAAGGGCAGGCTCGGAGCCAACGCCATACTGGCTGTCAGCATGGCCGCCGCGAAGGCCGCAGCCGCCGAGTCCGACCTGCCCCTCTACCGTTACCTCGGGGGTGTTTCAGCCCATGTTCTGCCGGTTCCCTTTATGAACGTGCTCAACGGAGGAGCCCACGCGGACAATAACCTGGATATCCAGGAATTCATGATTGTTCCGGCAGGAGCACCCACGTTCCGGGAGGCGCTGAGAATGGGCGCCGAAACATTCCATAACCTGAAAAAAGTCTTGAAATCAAAAGGCCTGAGCACCTCGGTGGGAGACGAAGGTGGATTCGCTCCCAGTCTGCGTTCCAACGAAGAAGCCATGGAGGTGCTCATGGCAGCCATCCAGGCTGCCGGCTATGAACCCGGCAGGGACATCTTTATCGCCCTGGATTCGGCCGCCAATGAGTTCTACAAGGACGGGGCGTATGAAATGGCAGCGGAGGCCACGCCGAAAAAAAGCGCCGAAGAACTGATCGAGTTCTACGAATCATGGGCAGCCAGGTATCCTCTCATTTCCCTCGAAGACGGCATGGCCGAGGGCGACTGGGACGGCTGGAAATCGCTCACCGGAAGGCTTGGAGGTAGACTCCAGATCGTGGGTGACGACATATTCGTCACGAACACCCTGATCCTTGCCAGGGGAATCGCCGAAGGAGTGGCCAACTCGATACTCATCAAGCTGAACCAGATCGGGACGGTGACCGAAACCATGCAGGCCATCAGCATGGCAATGAGAGCCGGGTACACGGCGGTGATCTCGCACAGGTCGGGGGAAACGGAAGACACCACCATCGCCGACCTGGCCGTCGCCTGCGGCTGCGGGCAGATCAAGACGGGGTCGCTCTCCAGAACGGATCGCATTGCCAAGTACAATCAACTGTTGAGGATCGAGGAGGAACTGGGGAGTGCCGCATCCTACGCGGGCCTCGATGCTTTCAAAAGATGAATATCGACGGAGACGGCTGATGGTGCCCCGGTTCCGGCCAAGTTCCCCTTGACACCGTCACGCGATTTAAGTAAGTTACGCGAACGATAACGAGGCGGCATACCCAAGTGGTAAGGGAGCGGTCTGCAAAACCGTTATTCAGCGGTTCGAATCCGCTTGCCGCCTCCAGGACAATGAAAAGCCTGACCGGACCGGTCAGGCTTTCTTTTTGGGTGGTGTGCATGGCAGAACCCGCCTGCCGGGAGGTGCAATTCCTCTTCAGGCCCGGCAAGGGACCGGTCAGCCGGACGGCGAAGGTGTCCACCGCGAAACGGTGTTCCGCAGGGGCGGTTTTTCCGGTAAGGCAGTTCGCGAACCGCCCCTGCAATCACCGGTGACTATAATGATTCCGTGTAAATGATTCGGTATGATCACCCCTTTATCCCACGTTTTTCCTCAACATCGGCCCCTCTGTCACTGCTGAAAGAAGCTTAACGCCTGTTTCCTGCCCGTCGGTTTCATGTGAACAAAATCGGCTTTCTCCACTGTCGGTCCACCTCTGTCTCTTCATCTGTGGAATCGACCTCGTCTTGGATGGCAGGGCGGTAAGATATAGGAATTCGGAGCCGATGCTGCCGATGCCAAAAGAAAAAGCTTGCGATTGCCGGCCGGCTAAAGCAATGATTCCAAACGACCGAAAGGCCTTTCATATCTTATCGGGTTTGAAGTGGATACGGGTACGGTGCCTTTAGAGACCAGCCGCCTCAAATGTTCTGTTCATTTCTGGTCAAGGGGGATTAGATGAAACCGATTCGGGCAGTCTCAGTCTTTTGCATTGTCTTCCTGTTGGCCTCGACCGCGTGGTCCGGGCCTCCGGCGGCCATGAGCGTCCAGGTCCAGACGGGGCAGGTAAGATCCGAACCTTCATTCCTGGGTGCGGTTTTGGCTTCCTTGGCCTATGGAGACCGGATTGACGTGATCGGGCAACAGGGCGACTGGATGGAAGTGGCAGTGCCCGGAGGCAGCCGGGGATGGATGCACCGGTCGGCGCTGACGAAAAAGAAGGTCGTGCTGAATGCCGGGTGGCAGGATGTGGGCACGGGCGCATCGAGTGATGAACTGGCCCTGGCCGGCAAGGGATTCAACGCCGAAACGGAAGGGCTGTTTCGGGAACGTCACCGGCAGGCCGATTTCCTGTGGGTGGACAGAATGGAGCGGTTCGTGGTTTACCCGGAGGAAATGCTGGCGTTCTTGAAGGAAGGCGGAGTGAAGCCTCTGAAAGGAGGTGCGAGATGAAATTGCGCCTCGATGGCCGGATTGTGTACCGGGGGGTGTTGGTGCTCTTCGTTTCGGTTTTCCTGTTGAGCGGCTGCAGAACGATGGAGCCGGTTCTGGATGTGGGTGCCGCTCTCGGTGTTTCCACCGGCGTTGTTACGTCAGGGCAGGCGGAATCGATACGCAGAAGCGCTGTGGCTGTGGGAAAGACATTCGAGGACATCACGCCGGAGCAGGAATACTACATGGGGCGTGCCGTGGCGGCGACTATCCTCGGGCGGTACCGTCCGTATCCAGACGAAGAAGCGAATCGCTATGTCAACCTGGTGGGCCAGACTCTTGCCCAGGCGTCCGACCGGCCGGAAACCTTCGGCGGCTATCACTTTCTTATTCTGGACGCCGATGAAATCAATGCCTTTGCGGCTCCCGGAGGCTTCATCCTCGTGACTCGGGGCATGCTGCGTCTGTGTCAAAACGAGGATCAAGTGGCCGCCGTGCTTGCCCATGAAATCGCTCATATTCAAGGCAGGGACGGTCTGAGATCCATCAGGTCGGGCAGACTGACTTCCGCTCTCACCATCCTTGCTGCGGAAGGAATGAAGAACCTGGGCAGCGGAGAACTGGCGCAGGTTACCGAGGCGTTTGAAGGGTCCGTTTCCGATATCACGGCTACTTTGTTGAACAACGGCTATTCAAGGGATCTCGAAAGAGAGGCGGACCGGTGCGCACTGATGTTTCTCGGCCGGGTCGGGTATGATCCCGGTGCACTCACCACCGTGCTGAAACAGATGGAGTCCAGAACACAGAAAAGCGGGTCCGGGTTCGGCCGGACCCATCCCGATCCCATCGAGCGCATCATGGACCTGGGCGGAAAGCCGGCGGGTGTTTCACGGCCAGCCGTTCCCGCGGCCAGGCAGGCGCGTTTTCAACAGGCCCTCGGGAACGTGTGACAAGAAGCAGGGATGAAGAAGAGGCTGCTTTACGGAATCCTGATAGGAACAGCGTCCGCCCTGGTGTCGCTGTTCGCCTGGACCATGGGGTACCTGGATCTGTGGGAATACGCCACGTGGAAGTGGAGGGTCGGCTGTTTTGCCAAGCCGGCCGCCTCGACGAAAAGGATCAAGCTGATACTGCTCGACCAGTCGAGCCTCGATTGGGGAGAAAAGGTGAACGGCTGGTCATGGCCGTGGCCGAGGGAGGTGTATGCTCCCCTGATCGATTTTTGTTGGAGGACGGGTGCGCGCGCGGTGATTTTCGACGTGTTGTTCACCGAGCCGTCGCTTTACGGCGTGGAAGACGACAGGGCGCTCGGTTCCGTCGTGGGGCGGGGCCCGGCTGTCGTTGTTCCTCTGCATCTGGGAAAGAAGGCGGGGGAGACGGGACGCTGGCCTTCCGATATCCCTCTTCGCCGTATTCTGCAGCTGGAAAACATGGAAGATTGGGCGGCACGGGCATCGAGGGAAGTACATATGCAGTCTGCGGCTCTCCCCGTTCCGGAAGTGACCCGGGAGGCGTTCATCCTGGCCGGTGTGGCGGATGATCCGGATGTCGACGGCGTCTTTCGGAGATCATCCCTGTTCCGCATTTTTGACGGCAGTGCCGTTCCATCCCTCGGCCTGGCCGCGTTCATGGCTGGAGGGGAATTCCCGCAGGGAAGTGAAGTTCGGACAGGCGGGAAGGAGGAAGCGGTTGAATCGCCGGCCTTTTGTGTCGGCCGTGTCGAACGGGGAAGACTGTCCATTGGAGGAAGAACGATTCCCATCGATGAATCGGCCAGGGCGATACTGCGCTTTCGGGGTCCTCCCGGTGCTTATGAGACCTACAGCGCCGCGGCGGTCATTCAGTCGGAGCTTCGCCTGAGGGCGGGCGAGGATCCCGTAATCGAGGACATCGATATCTTCAGGGACTGCTATGTCTTCTTCGGGTTCAGCGCCCCCGGACTGCTGGACCTGAGGCCGACTCCTCTGAGCCGGGTTTCCCCCGGCGTGGAAGTCCATGCCGCGGTGCTCGACAACCTGCTGGCCGGTGACTTCATCAAAGATGTTCCACCCGGAGCGGTGGTTCTTTTCACCCTGCTGGTATCGATTTTGACTGCCTGCATGATCCTGTGGAGCCGAAAGGCCCGGCACACAATGGTCGTGTTTGTCCCTGCGATGTCCGTTCCCCTGGTGATCGGTATGGTGGCGTACGAGGCGGGCTTCTGGTGGCCAGTGGTGGCGCAGGCAGGATCGACCGCCCTGTCCGTGTTCGGTGCCGTGGTGACAAACTATGCCGTCGAAGGCAGGCAGAAGGCTTTCATCAAGAAGGCTTTCAAGTACTACCTGAGCCCCGCCGTCATCGAGCGGATACTCGATGATCCCTCGCAGCTGAAGCTTGGAGGAGAGCGCCGGGAACTCACTATCCTGTTTTCCGATCTTCAGGGGTTTTCAGCCTTATCGGAACGCCTCGATCCACAGGCCCTGACAAGCCTTTTAAACGAATACCTGACGGACATGACGGAAATCATCCTCGATGAAGGGGGAACCCTGGACAAATACGAAGGGGATGCCATTATCGCCTTTTGGAATGCTCCCCTGGCCCAGCCGGACCATGCCGTGCGGGCCTGCAGGGCGGCCGGCCGATGCCAGAAGAGACTCGAAGAGCGGCGGCAGGAGTTCAGAGAGAAGGCCGGAGTCATGCTTTATGCCAGGATAGGGTTGAACACGGGTGAGGTCGTGGTGGGGAATATGGGTTCCCGCAACAGGTTCGATTACACGGTGCTTGGGGATGCGGCAAATCTTGCGTCAAGACTCGAGGGCGCCAACAAAGCCTTCGGGACATTCACCATGATCTCCGAAAGCACATGGGTGCAGACATCGGGGAGGTTTCGGGGCAGGGAAATCGGACTCGTCCGAGTAGTCGGCAGGAAGACGCCCGTAAGGGTATTTGAACTGCCGGCCATGCCCGATGGATCGTTCTGCTGCGACTTCGATGAATTCCACCGGGCACTGAAGTTGTGTTATGAGAGAAGATGGGCGGAAGCCCTTCCTGTCTTCCTCGAATATCCGGATGATCCCGTGTCGCGTGTATACGCCCGAAGATGCAGAACGCTCGTTGAAGATCCTTCCGCCGAGTGGGACGGAGTCTGGAACCTGACCGAAAAATGACATCCTGCCGAGAATCCCCGTGCGTTCCGCCGAAAGCGGAATCTGAAAACCCGTCCAGCGGGAGCAGTCTCCCGCCGGTTTTTCAGGCAGTCCTGTACACGCCTTCGCGCGTCCAGGGAAGATCATTGTTCAGCCCGTTGGAAAAGAGTATCTGGTACACCCGGTTGTCTCCATGCTTGAATCCGGCGGAAGCCGAATGCAGGTAGAGCTTCCACATCCTGACGAATGTGTCATCGAACATCTGCCTTACCCGGTCGATGTTCTTTTCGAAATTTTCGGCCCACAGGTCGAGGGTACGGGCATAATGGAGTCGAAGGTTTTCGACATCCAGTATGGAGAAACCCGTGTTTCCCATGTGGTCGATGATCTCGGAAAGCTTGGGAATGTAGCCTCCCGGGAAGATATACCGGCAGGCCCATGTTTCTCCGTAGGAGTCTGCGTCGGTGCCTATGGTGTGCAGCAGGCCGAGTCCTCCGGGCTTGAGCAGCCGGGAAATGGTTTTCATGAATACGGGAATGAATTCTTTCCCGACATGTTCGAACATGCCGATGGATACGATCTTGTCGAACTGTCCTGTCAGCTTTCGGTAATCCGCCAGGGCAATGGATATGGAATGATCGAGCCCGAGTTCTCGTATCCTGCCGTGGGAATATTCAAACTGGTTGGTGGACAGAGTGTTCCCCACTCCCTTGATGCGATACTTCCGGGCCGCGTAAATGAGCATTCCACCCCATCCGCAGCCGATATCGAGGAGAGTCTCTCCAGGCTTCAGCATGAGTTTGCGGCATATGTGTTCGTATTTGTTTTGTTGAGCCTGTTCCAGCGAATCATGGGGGCTGCGGAAATAGGCGCACGAATAGGTCATGGACGGATCGAGATAGAGGGTGAAGAAGTCGTTTCCGAGGTCGTAATGGCGTGAAATGTTTCGTGCCGCACGGTTTTCCGTGTCCCTGGTTTTCAGGTAGACGGGTAGAAACCGGAGCTTTCTGAGCAGGGGAGAGGAAGTTCCGTCGAACTTGATGGCCAGCGCCAGCCGGCACAACTCCTGTAAATCTCCCTCCACCTCCACTCCGCCTGCCGTGAATTCCTCCCCGAATCCGAGAAACCCTTTGGCGAGCACCGCAGCCGCACTCTTCTCCGACTTGATGTGAAGTGTGACCCCGGAACCGTTTCCGTACGAGACACTCGTCCCGTCCCAGAACCTGATGGCAAAACCTGCAGAAGGATCACTCCGATGCATCCTGTCTGCAATCTGCTCAAACGTCCTTTTCATGGAAGCCCTCCTTCCTTGAAATGGTTCCACACAGAAACCGGATTGGCACCGGCATGTTTTTAGGCATTCAAGTCTTGGATTTCAAAGAGGAATTTTGAATGAGATCGCGGTTCATCACGGGATCCGGAACTGCAATGTCGTCGGCAAGGACAGACAGGAGCCTGGAAATCGAGTGTTCATAAAGTGTATCATTGCCGTGTCCTAATAATAATACTGAGGTAAACGAGAGGGAATTCACGATGCTTGAAATTGTTGTATTTATTTGCGGGGCGGTGGTGATGATACTGGAGATTGTCGGTTCCAGGGTCCTGGCGCCGTTTCTGGGGACGTCCATCGTGGTCTGGACAAGCCTGATAGGGGTCATTCTGGGGTGTTTGAGTCTCGGCTACTGGTGGGGAGGAAGGCTTGCCGACAGGAACCCGAGCTATAGGACGCTGTCAAGAATTATTCTCCTGGCGTCGTTTTTCGTTGCGGGCGTGGCCGTTTCCAAGGCATCGGTTCTCAACCTGCTCCAAGGGAGCGTCAATACGCTCCACGTGGGCTCCACCCTGGCCGCCTTTATTCTTTTCGGGCCTCCCGGAGTCCTCCTGGGAATCGTTTCTCCCTATGCCGTCCGCCTGAAGATGATGGGTGTCGAAAGCTCCGGGAAGACCGTCGGCAACCTATATGCCCTTTCCACCGTCGGGAGCATCATGGGAACCTTCCTGGCCGGCTTCTTTCTCATCGCCTACTTCGGCAGCACAAACATCCTGATTGTGCTTGCCGTGGTGCTCGCCGCAGCCTCGCTGATCGCCTGCCTGGAAGACCGGCCGATCCAGCTGTCCTGCATTGCGTTGTGCATAGTACTGTTCCTGCTGTCGGGTCTCCACGACCGGCACATGGCCGCCGCAGGATTCCACGACCTGGATACAGCCTATAGCCGCATTCTCGTCTACCCTTCCGTGGATTCGAAAACAGGCAGATCGACAAGGGTAATGGTGACCGGCCCGGAGGGGATTCAATCGGCCATGTTTCTTGAAGACAGCACGGAACTGGCTCTCGCTTACACCAAGTTCTATGCTCTTGCGTTCCACTTCAGGCCGGACCTCGGGAAGATGCTCATGCTGGGCGGCGGAGGATATTCGTTCCCCAAGTACGTGATGAAGCACTATCCTCACGTAAAAATGGACGTGGTGGAAATCGATCCTGCGGTGACATCGCTGGCGGAGAGATTTTTCGAATTCCGCGGCGGTCCTGGCATCCGGGTCTTCCACGAGGATGCCAGGACCTTTCTCAACAGGACCCGGGATCAATACGACCTCGTGCTGGGAGATACATTCAATTCCCATTATTCTATTCCCTTTCACGTGAGCACCCTCGAGGCTGTCCGCAGGATTCACAGCCTGCTGGCAGAGGATGGAGTTGTCATTTGCAATATCCTGTCTGCCATCGAAGGGGACAGGGGCCGGTTTCTCAGGGCCGAATACGCGACCTTCAAGGCCGTGTTTCCCCATGTCTACCTTTTTCCCGCAGATCCAGGTGATCCGAGCCGGTGGCAGAACGTCGTGCTGGTTGCCTTCAAATCCGGGCGGGAACCGGAATTGGATGCCGGCGACCCGGTAATCCGAGAACTTCTCGGAAAACGCCGGATCGATCCGGTTCCCGCCGATGTGCCGCTCCTGACGGACGACTACGCCCCCGTTGACCGGTACACGATGTCCACTCGATGAATCGCCGTCCTGGTCGAAACACCTGATCACCTGTTCTGTATGGAAGATGCCGGACGAGGCCGCCGATGCTTGTGCAGTGCGCGCGAACACGAGGGGCATTCTGGAAACATGATTCACTGCCTTGTTTCCTCCCTCCCGCCTTGATAATATAGAAACTCTTTCGCCGATCCGGCTGAAGCAAGTGTGAAACCACGTATACCGGGACAGGGCAGCCTGTCGTCAAGGGCGTCAACTCCGGAGAGCTGAACATGAATCATCGGGGGTCAAGGACACAGACCCTGGTCGGTTTTGCCGTCCTGGGGCTGCTGTGCGCAGTTGCCGCCGGGGTCTTCTACAAGCAGTCCCGGTACGATGTGTCGGTCTTTACGGTCAGCCATCCCGCGGGGGAAGTGCGGTTTCCGGCGGCGATCCCTGCCGGCGCGGATAACCTCGAGTCCTACCTTCCCGATGGCATGAAGCCCATGAGCGCCCTCGAGGTCTTCGGGCGGGACAACCTTTCCGACAAGATCGACGGCAAGGCGGAGCTGTACCTTTCCTCGGGGTTCGTGAGCCTTCATTGTAGGAGGTTTGTGAAAACCGGCAGCCCGGATTCCTGGGTGGAGATGTTCGTCTACGACATGGGGGAGGGGAGAAACGCCTTCTCCGTGTACAGTGCGCAAAAGCGTGCGGGGGTCGAGGAAGCCGGTATGGGTTCGCACGCCTACCGTACTTCCAATGCCCTGTTTTTCGTGCATGGGCGGCATTACGTGGAAGTGGTGGCATCCAAGGAAGGCATGAGTGACGAATTGCTCGCCATGGGGAGGAAATTCGTGGCGGCGCAAGGTGCCGAGAAAAATGAAGAACTGCGGGAACTCGAACTGTTCCCCAGGCAGGGCCTCGACGAGGGATCCGTCACTCTTCGATCCTCGGACGTCTTCGGCTTCGATCGCCTCGATCAGACGTTTATCGCCCGATATGTCCTCGATGGGTTTCCCGTGACGGCCTTTATTTCCAGGAGGTCGAGCGCCGGGGAAGCCGAGGAACTGGCCGCGGCCTTCGAACGTTTCCTGCTCGAGTTCGGGGGCGTGTCCGTTGAAGGCGATCTGCCCGTGCCGGGGATCCGGATGGTGGAGATCCTGGATACGTACACCGTGGTCTTCAGTCATGGCCGGGTGATGGCGGGAGTTCACGAATGCGATGACCGGCGAAAGGCTGAAGAACTGGCTCTTTCACTCTATGGCAGGCTCGAAGAGGTGAGCAGGTGACAGGGATTTCCAGCGAGAATGAACGTGGTTTAAACCGGCGAGAGTTCATCCTTCGCACCTGCAAGGCCGGGATAGCCGCGGCGGCAGCGGGTTCTCTCGGGTATCTTCTCCATGACGGCCTGGGCCCAGGGCCTCCATCGGAAGCGGGAGATGCCCAGGTTTCCCTTCCCGATTTTTCCATTCCGGGGTTTGAGGGGAAGTTGAGTATCGTCAACGGGATGGACAGGGTGAAGTCGGTCCACCTGGCTTTGAAATCCCTTGGAGGTATAGAGGCCTTCGTGAAGAAGGGCGACAGGGTGCTCATCAAGGTGAATGCCGCCTTCGCGACCCCGCCCATTCTTTCGGCCACGTCGAATCCGGAACTGCTCGGTGAAGTGGTGCGCCTCTGCCTGGCCGCCGGGGCCGCCTCGGTCGTGGTGACCGACAATCCCATCAACGATCCCGGGAGCTGTTTCGCCCTGACGGGGATAGGAGACGCGGCCCGATCCGCCGGTGCGCAGCTGGTGTTTCCGCGGGACGGATTCTTCCGGGCCACCACGGTTGCAGGCGGAACCCTGATCAGGGACTGGCCCCTGCTTTACACTCCCTTCGAAAACGTGAACAAGGTCATCGGGATGGCTCCCGTGAAGGATCACCACAGGAGCGGCGCTTCGATGATCATGAAGAACTGGTACGGCCTGCTCGGCGGACGCAGGAACATCTTTCACCAGAATATCCATGACGTCATCATGGAACTTGCCGTGATGGTCAAGCCGACCCTCGTTATCCTGGACGGCGTCACCACCATGATGACCAACGGACCGACGGGTGGATCTCTTTCGGATCTGAAGCAGACGGGCACCCTGATCGTGAGCACCGACCAGGTGGCCGCAGATGCGTTCGGAGCGAGCCTGCTCGGCAGGAGCATCCGGGATCTGCCGTTTATACTCAAGGCGGAAAGTATGGGCCTGGGCACCTCCGACTTCGAATCCCTCCATCCTATCCGCACCTCCGTCGGATGAACCTGCAGGAAAGCCCTGATGAACATCGTCAACGTAAGGCGGATCAGCCAGGCATTCTTTCTGGCCCTGTTCCTCTGGTTCTGCATCGTAGGAACCTTCGGGCAGGAGTGGTGGCAGCTTCGGGGGTGGCCGGTGAACTGGTTCCTCCAACTCGATCCCCTCACAGCCCTGGGTACGGTTCTCACAACGGGCACCCTCTATGCCGGACTTGCCTGGGCCATCGTGGCCACCCTTTTTCTGGGAAGATTCTTCTGCGGCTGGGTATGCCCCTTCGGATCCATGCACCAGGCGGTCGGATACCTCGGCAGGCGCGCAAAGCCGCTCTCCCACAGCCTGAGGGTCAACAGCCACCACCCGCTCCAATCCATCAAGTATTACCTGCTCCTCTTTCTGCTCGCCGCTGCGTCGGGTTCCCTCCTTGCAGCAGGCATCCGCATCGCCTGGGGCGTTCCCCTGGTCATCCCGGTGCTTGCCGCGGTCGGCATTATCCTGGCGGGCGTGACTGCCCGCAGGTTTCAAGCGCAAAGGAAGAAGGCCGCGGGAATTCTCCTGGCGCTCGTCGGCGCCTGGACTGTGCTCGCCTTCTTTTTTTCCGTCGATCGCATGCTGGGTGCATCGCTGCTCACAGGTCTGCTCGATCCCATTCCCCTGGTCCACCGGTCCGTGAACCTGGTCCTGTTGCCTCTCGCCGATGCGACGATCCAGAAGCTTTCCGTCAGCCAGCGCTACACGGAAGGTGCGTGGCTCATCGGATCGGTCTTTGCCGGGGCGCTTCTGCTCAATCTCGTAAGGCCTCGGTTCTACTGCAGGTTTGTGTGTCCTTTGGGAGCCCTGTTCGGAGTGATCAGCCGATATTCCGTCTGGCGCATCGGAAGGACGAGCGGCGAATGCACCCGGTGCGGCGTGTGTGATGCGGGGTGTGAGGGAGCCTGTGAACCGTCCTCGCGCGTGCGCATTCATGAATGCGTGCTGTGCATGAACTGCCTCAATTCCTGCAGTCATGACCTGATCACCTTCGGTACTGCTCCTTCCGCCTCGGGGCAGCTCGTTTCGCCGGATATGTCGAGGCGGGGTTTCGTGCTGACCCTCGTTTCAGGTGTTGCCGTCGTTCCCGCCATGCGCCTTGGAGGCTACACGGCAAAGAACTGGAACCCGGTGCTGATTCGTCCGCCGGGGTCTCTTTCCGAAATCGATTTCCTGTCTCGATGTATCAAGTGTGGTCAGTGCATGAGGGTGTGCCCGACCAATATCATCCACCCGGCGGGGCTGCAGGCTGGTTTCGAGGGACTCTGGACTCCCGTGCTCAATTTCCGTATCGGCAGCAGCGGCTGCCAGATGAACTGCATTGCCTGCTGCCATGTCTGTCCCACGGCGGCGATACGACCGATCAGCCTCGACGAGAAGCTGGGCAGAAACGCCTTCCATGAAGCGGGTCCCATCAGGCTCGGAACGGCCTTTGTGGACCACGGGCGCTGCCTGCCCTGGGCCATGGACAAACCGTGCATCGTCTGCCAGGAAAACTGCCCCGTGAGTCCCAAGGCCATCCATGTGAAGGAACACTTCGTTACTGTTCGGGATGGAATCCGAGTCGTGACTGCGGCGGCAGGTTCGGTTCTCGATACGGCCGGCACGCCGCTGAAGCCCGGCGGGCTGGCCACGGGCGACTATTACCTGAGATTTGGGAACGCCTCGGGGGAACAGCGGCATCTCATCTTCGAGAATACGGAACGAGGCATCACCGTTGACCCCGGTTTCTCTCCTGAGCCGGGGATTTCCGCGGGGGAAACGGTGGAAATCCAGGTCCGGCTGCAGCGTCCCCAGGTGGATCCGGACCGGTGTATCGGCTGCGGAGTCTGCGAACATGAATGCCCGGTGAGCGGTAAACGGGCCATTCGCGTGACGGCGGAAAACGAGTCAAGAAACAGGAAACATTCGCTGCTCCTGTAACATGCAAGGTGCCTGCGCGGAGCGGAGGTCCGTCTTTGCGGGACGTGAAGAGGGTGCGGCCGCTTGCGCGGCCATTTTCGAGGCAAGGAGGTGTGTATGCCTGAAAGGAAAGATCTGTCTCGACGCTGTTTCCTGGTGACTGCAGGCGCTATCGGCGCCGGGTCCTTTGCGGCCGTTTCGGGAGTCTTTGCCCAGTCGACGGAACCGGATGCAAGACAACCCGAGGGCGGCCGGGTGCCCACCAGGTCTTTTGGAAAAACGGGGATCGAGGTATCGAGCCTGGCATTGGGAGGAATGTTCGACATTCCATCGAATCAGCTCCTCCTGAGGCAGGCGCTCAAATGGGGCGTTACCTACTGGGACACGGCGGACTGCTACGAAGGCGGCAAGAGCGAACTCGGGATCGGGCAATTCTTCCAGAAGAATCCGGAAGCAAGAAAGCAGGTCTTTCTCGTGACCAAGTCCGACGCCCGGGATCCGGGGGGCATGACCACACTGCTCGAGCGGTCCCTCGAAAGGATGAACACCGACTGCATCGACCTGTACTTCATTCACGGCCTGCGGAACATCAAGGAGATCGACAACGACACGAAAGCATGGGCCGAGAAGATGAAGAAGGCAGGCAAGATCAAGCTGTTCGGGTTCGCAACCCACAGCAACATGGAAGACAATATGCTCGCCGCCGCCAGGCTCGGCTGGATCGACGGCATCATGACGTCCTACAACTTCCGGATCATGCGTTCGGACAAGATGAAATCCGCCGTCGAAGCCTGCGTAAAGGCTGGAATCGGGTTAACGGCCATGAAGACCCAGGGGGGTGGTTCCGTGAGTACGGAGAGTGAAGCGGAACTTGAACTGGCCGGGAGGTTCATCAGGCAGGGATTCACCGATAAGCAGGCGAAGCTGATGGCTGTCTGGCAGAATCCCGACATTGCTTCCATCTGCTCCCAGATGCCCAATCTGACCGTTCTCATGTCCAACATAGCCGCTTCCCTGAACAAAACCAGGCTCTCCTCCAAGGACCTGAAGCTTATGAACCGCTTTGCCATGGAGACTTCGTCGAGCTACTGCGCGGGGTGTGCAAACCTGTGTGAATCGGCTGTAGACGGAGGAGCGCCCATCTGTGACGTCATGCGCTACCTGATGTATTACCACAGCTACGGGGACCGGGATCGGGCACGAACGCTTTTTGCCGGTCTGTCGAAGACCCAGAAGGAGCGGCTGTCGAGTCTCGACTTTACCGCTGCGGAGAAGAGGTGCCCTCAGAAGATTCATATCGGAAGGTTCATGAAGGAAGCTGTAAGCCTGCTGGTGTGACGGATCGAGCAGAGCGGGTTCAGGTTCTTTTCATGAAGTCGGAAGCACTGCTTCAACGTTCGGATCAGCGTTCGGGGAAATCCCGGAATGGAGTGTCGGTTTGTGCATTCGTTTCGAGGCGGGATTGATGATCTCCAGCGGAAGATCCTTGAGATAATCACGCCGATCACAGGTTATTTGGGCCTCATCGCCTTCTCCTGCCAAAGAATGGTTGATTTAAGCGGGTTTCTCTCTTATAGAAATGTACCTGGAGTGAATCCCGGGGTGCAGCCGAGCCCGGCTGTGCACCCGGGAGCCCGTTATTACGTTGCAAGGGAGAGCAGCATGTCGGACAATCTTAAAATTACCTTGACTGAAGAGGAAATGCCTCACGCCTGGTACAACATCCAGCCCGATCTTCCCGAACCCCTGGCTCCGCCTCTCAACCCGCGAACCGGTCAGCCGGTGAAGCCGGAAGAACTCGCCGTTATCTTTCCCATGGAAATCATCAGGCAGGAGATGAGTCAGGAGAGATGGATCGAGATTCCGGGACCCGTCAGGGAGGTATACAACCTGTGGCGGCCCACGCCGCTGAGGCGTGCGAAGAACCTGGAAGCCGCTCTACGCACCCCGGCCCGCATATATTACAAAGACGAAAGCGTGAGCCCGGCCGGAAGCCACAAGCCCAATACCGCGGTGGCCCAGGCCTACTACAACAAGATGGAAGGGCTTCGACGTCTTGCCACGGAGACGGGAGCGGGCCAGTGGGGCAGCGCCCTGGCCTTTGCCTGCAAGCTCTTCGGACTAGCCTGCACCGTGTACATGGTGAAGGTGAGCTATCATCAGAAGCCTTTCAGGAAATCCCTCATGCACATCTGGGGGAGCGAGGTGTTTCCGTCGCCGAGCGACAGGACCCGCTCGGGACAAGCGATCCTGGCCGAAAACCCCGGCAGCAACGGGAGCCTCGGCATCGCCATATCCGAAGCCGTGGAAGACGCCGCCACAAAGGACGATACCAACTACTCGCTGGGCAGCGTACTCAACCACGTGGTCCTTCATCAAACCGTCATCGGGCTCGAAACCAGGAAGCAGCTCGAAATCGCGGGCGAAAAGCCCGATGTGCTTGTTGCCTGCGTAGGCGGAGGAAGCAACTTTGGGGGCTTCACCTTTCCTTTTGTTTCCGATAAGTTGAGCGGGCGCCTGGACTGCGATATCGTCGCCGTGGAACCCACCTCGTGTCCCACACTCACCAAGGGACTCTACCGGTACGATTTCGGAGACACCGCGGGCTTGACACCTCTCCTGCTCATGCATACCCTCGGGCACACCTTCGAACCGCCCGGCATTCATTCCGGAGGACTGCGCTACCATGGAGACTCGCCTCTCGTGAGCCTGCTCGTGGAAAAGAAGGTGGTGAGGCCCGTCGCTTATCCCCAGAATCCCTGCTTTGAAGCGGCGGTGCTTTTTGCCAACACGGAAGGCACCATACCCGCCCCCGAGACGAGTCATGCCATCCGGGCCGCCATCGACGAAGCTCTCAAGTGCAGGGAAACGAAGGAGGAGAAGTGCATTGTGTTTAACTTCAGCGGACACGGTCACTTCGATCTCAACGCCTATGACGCCTACCTGGAAGGCAAGCTGGAGGACTACGAATACCCCGAGGAGAAGATCAGGGACGCCTTGCAGAGGCTGCCGAAGTTCCCGACAGGCATCTAGGCCGTCTTTGCTCCGACCCCTGGATGCCTCGCGATTCATTCGCCTGAGTACATGAGACAACCTCATGAATCTTCACCCTTTCCCCGGATTGCACGGCAGGAGAAGGAGGAGGGGAGTGTCGGCGAAAAAGAAGCTGCGGATTCTTCTGCAGAATGCTGTCGATCGTCTTCCCGAAGAATCGAAGACGGTGATTATTCTCAGGGATATCCAGGGGAAACGTCCTGATGAGTCAATTGCGGCTCCCCGCAATGAAAGATATCGTCGTCCAGATCAGGCTGGAGACAAATGAAAATATACCTGCTCACGAGCCTCATCATAGCCTTCGCCGGTTTTACTCAGGGGCTTTCGGGTTTTGGCTCCGTTATCATCACTCTGCCGCTGCTGGCGCTTTTTCTGAATATCAAGACCGTGATTCCCCTTGCCGGTCTTCTCAGCTTGTGTATCAGCCTGATCCTCACGGTTCAGCTGCGTCATCATCTGAAACGCTCCGCGATGTTTCCTCTGCTCATCGCTTCCGTTCCCGGCATACCCCTCGGGGTCTACATGCTGAAGACGGTTGATTCGAGGGTCCTCGAGCTGCTCGCGGGCGGAATCCTTGTCTTGTATTCCGCCTGGCGGTTTCGAGGTATGAAAGCCGAACCATCCTTAAAGGCCTGCTGGGCATATCTCGCTGGGTTCTCTGCCGGCTGCCTGGGCGGCAGCACCGGAACCAACGGTCCACCGGTGATCATCTACGCGTCTCTGCAGCCCTGGAACAAAGACGAAATCAAGTCCACACTCGCCGGATACTTCTTCATCACCGGTATCGGCATCTCGGCTCTGCACGGGCTGAACGGCCTGATCACCAGGGAGGTGCTGAATCTGAGTCTCATCGCTCTGCCGTCCCTCCTGCTGGGAGTGCTGGCGGGATCGCTCTGCTACAGGAAGGTGGATACGGTGTCCTACCGCAAGGCGCTCACCGTGATGCTCCTGATATTGGGCCTTATCATGCTTTTCAAGGCGGTCGACCTGTCCGCTTTTCGGTCTCTTCTCTCATGATAGTTGAATCTCGAAGCCGATTTTCGCATGGCGAAGATCCGCACCGATCTGCATGGAATTCTGCCTGAGCGTCCCGCTTCAATTCCTGTTGCACGAGGGCAGGGAACCCCGTCCGCCTTGGCCGGGCACTGACGGGTTCTTTGCACAGCCCTTTCGTCCGCCTCCTTCGCAGGAGCCTGTTGTTAAGACGGTACAAATCGGTTATTTTCTCGTGGAGTTTCTTGAGCGGCCGTGCCGCCGGTGTGTTGGATCGGTTGCCGGAAGAAGATGGTGATGAAGCGGAGGGGGCGGTAGATGACGAACCTGGTGTTGATCGGAGTGCTGGTGGGGGCGCTTTGCGCGTATCTTGTCAACATGAGGAAGATGAATTTCAGGGTGAAGCTGATCGAGGAATATGAATCGAGCCGGCAGGAAGACGGATCTCTCGACTACTTCTGCTGGATTGTTCGGAACGGGGACAAGTGGATCCGGTCGATATCCATCGTCAAAAAACCGTTCAGCAGGCACGTGAATCTAGCCATCGAGACGGCGGCCCTGATCTATGCCTGTGTCGGCCTGATCAACGCCTTTTCGGAATCGTCGAGGTATTTCAAGACATATTCGGAGAGTGCCGCCGTTATCGTGTTTCTCGGTGCGGTCATCGCCTTCATCCCCTGCGAATGGGTTCTCTCGGGAAGGATTGAAAAGGAAATCAGGAGAGTACTGGGCGAGGTGAAGGATGCGCTGGACAGGGGGCGGCTCGACCGGTATTTCGCCGAAGCCAGAAAGACATGGATCAAGTCGTAACGGCCGCCGGGCGGTCCGTGCTAGGGTGTGTCCGGCATTCTTTTGAAAACGAATTTCCCCAGGCCGGGCAGTGCGAGGTGAATGCCTTCCTCCTTCATGCTTCCGGCTACGACTCCGCCCGCCCTGGTGTGCAGAAAGATTTCGTCCCCCCTTGTATCCCATTTGAACTGGACGATGTCCTCCTGCGCCTGCCATGATCCCTGCCCGTTGGCTCCCAGTTCCAGGACGATGGAAGGCAGCCCCGGGCTGTGGCTGTTGTCCGCCATGTATTTGCCCTGCGCGGAGTCCTTCTGGCCGCAAGCCGCGGCCACGAGCGTGCAAAGGATTACGACGGTTATCGAGAGCGGTTTCGGCCTTTTCATGTCTGAATCTCTTTCAGAGTGAGTGAAAATCTCTCTTCCAGGTGGAAGAGCCTGTCGAAGCAGTAGACGTGGATCACCATGGCGAGCCAAATGATGTCTCTTGCCAAGGTCTTCCAGGTCATCTTTTCTCCAAGCGTCTGGAAGCATCCGCAGCTGATGGGAGCGTCTCGAAGCAGGTTCACCAGCACGGCCACGCTGAAGAGAAGGAGGAGAAACCCGATGAGAACCGCCGCCGAGCGGGCTCGAAAGCCGGAAAACAGGAGAAGCCCTCCGACGAGTTCCGTCCAGGGCAGGAAGACGGCCATGGGGTTTACCAGCCAGTAGGGGACGATTTGATAGGAAGCGATCGTCTCCGCGAATTCGGCGGCGTAGTTGATCTTGTACATGCTGGCGTAGATAAAAAGGCCCCCGATGTACAGCCTCAACAGGAGCGCCAGGTAAGGGTGAGTCAGGTACTTTCTTGCTGTTGCAAACATGGTCAAGGTCCTGTGGGATATCCCTTCTTTTCCCAGCCGGAAAGTCCGCCGGGAAAAACCTTCACGTTTCGGTGGCCTCTCGACGTCAGCCTGTAGGCCACTTCCTCATCGTAATGCCTGCTGATGTTTCTGCCGTAGACCACGATTTCCTTTTCGGGATCCATGCGCCCGAAGCGCATCATGTAGATGAAGTCGAAAAGGGAGAGGGGCAGATTGACTGCATTCCTGATGTGCCGCTGTTCAAAGAATTCAGGAGGTCTTGCGTCCACGAGTATCACATCCCCTGAATCGAACTTGTGCCTGAGTTCGTCCAGGGTTACCGTAGGGGAAGCCGGCCGGGACCATGACGCCGGGATGAGGCTGACTCCGCCGGGATTGGCAAGATTGAAAACGAGTCCCAGGATCAGACCGAGGGCGACGATCGTGACGAAATCCATGGCCGATACCCTGCGCACCCGTTGAGCCTCTCTTTCGAGTACCGAGCGGATGCGCATACCCGCCCTTTCCAGCACTTCGATCTTGCTCCGGCTCGCCCTCAGGTCTTCGATGGTCTTCTGAAGCTCGACATTCCTTTTCTCCAGGTTCACGTTCAGATTTCGAATGACTTCGAAGGACAGGGCATTTCCCAGGCAGACGATGAAGTTGCCGACCAAGGTCAGCAGAAGGTCCTGTTCTTCCTCGGAATACCATTGCCCGGATAGCTTTTCCCCGAGTCCTGCAAAGCCCAGGTGATTGTCATCGACCCGGAAAACGATCCCCAGTCGCGCGGCTGTCGGCAGCAGCGGCTGGGTGAGGAACCGCCTGTCCCTTACGTGGGCGGCATCCAGGTGAGGCAGCTTCCTGGCGTCCGCCAGGTTGACCACCTGGTCCACGAGAGCTGCAATGTCAGATCCGCCGAGCTGCCTCGGTACGGCGCCGCTCAGAAACCGGTACGTAACATGCACCGTACTGTCCGCCTTGTTGACAAGCAGGACATAGCCGTCCTGGACTCCAAAGGTTCCGGACAACATCAAAAGAAACGCCTCGGTCATGGCTGTTGCGTCCGTACGGTTGCTGAGTTCCCGGATCGTGTCGTAGAGGGTCTTCAGGTGGAAGATGCGTTTGTCCAGTTCCCCACGAGTGAGCTCCTCGCGCCTCCGTAGCTCGACCAGTTCCTCGTTGCTCCTGGCCAGGTCCGCATTCAACATCCGAATGGCGCTGACCGCCGCGGCGTTTCTCATGGCGGCGATATGAGTGTGTGTGAGCGCCATCAGGAACTCCGTCTCGCACTCATCGAAGTCACCCCCGAGGAGTTTCTCTCCAAGCCCGAGGACACCCGAATGTTCTCGGTCCACATCGAACTGGACCAGGATCTTGATCCCTTCGGGGCAGTACGAGCAGTTTTCGCACCGGCTGATTACCCGAGCATCGGCGAAGGGGATTTCGTTGCGGGGGAGGCTGGTGATGCACTGTTTGAGGACCTGGCCGACACTCTCCTGGAGCAGGGCTGTCTGGTTTGCGTCCAGGCCCCGGCTTGCCAGTTCGCTCTTTTGGGTGGCGGGATTCATGAGCAACACAAACCCCTGGGCGACTCCCAGTGTCCCCATGGACATGAGGAGAAAGGTTTCCGTGATTGCCCTGAAGTCGGTGACGCCGCTCAACTCTTTTGCGGCCGTATGCAGGGTGTTCAGGTGAAAGAACCGCCTGTCCAGTTCCCGGCGGATGGTTTCACCGGGTTCAGAGACTTCATGCGATGGAGTACGGTTGCGGTGTTCCTCTTTCATTGTACCAGCTTTTGGATCCTGGCGTAAAATTCATCCATATCGGTAATGACCCCCATATGGGCATATTCGACTTTTCCTTCCGGGGTAACGAGCATGGTGAACGGTGTTCGAGGTTCGCCGAGCAGCTTGTGAATGGAGAAATCGGAATCGAGGAGGATGGGGTAGGGGATGTTGAACTGCTTTCGCATGTAGTCCGCTTCCATGGGGGTGGCTCCAGCCGCGATGGCCAGCATCCTTACCCTGGGATCGAGGTCGGAGTTCTTCCGTATGCGGTGATAAAGAGCGTTGAACAATGGTGCCTGGGCATGGCACTGAGGGCAGAAGACGCCGACGATTTCCACGAGAACCAGGCGGGTGCCCACTTTCTTCAGCGAAAAGGTGTCTGATTCGCCAAGTCCGAGGTACTCCCGGTCATCCTTCTGAACGGGCGCCTGAATCTTGAATTCCGGGAGGACAGACCCGGCTCGGGGAGTTTCCGCACAGTTTGCCGATGCAGTGAAAAAAAGAAGAAACGCAGCAAGGATGCTGATCATGACCGTGTTCTTGCCGGGCAGTGGCGAAATCATGGCTTCCTCCAGTAATGAGTAGGGTTGAGTTGAAGGTGTCTCCACGGAAATGGTACAGCCGGGCATTGGGAACATGGTGAACACCGTGCATGGTGCGCCGTCGATTCGCGGAGACGTCGAGAATCGGATGGGAATACAGATTGAACGGTTTCGCTGCAGCGGCAGACGGACTCGTATGGACGGCCTTCCGGGCAGCCGCGGGTTTCAGTTCCCTGAGCCGGCTTGCCTGATGCTTTCCATGGCATCTCCTTCAGAATCGAAAATCCTTGCAAACCGGGTAATCCCGACCATGCTGAAAACCTTCCTAAGGTTTTCGGGAAGACCGCAGACGGCCACCGACTGGTTCCTTTTCTTGCTCTCCGTGAGCAGTTGAATGAGTATGGCGATGCCGGCCCCGTTGACCGAGAAGCTCCGGTCAAAATGCAGGATGATTCTGTCCCTGCCTTCCCGCGTTAAAGTCTCGTAAGCCTTCAGCAGCATGGGTTCCGACCGTGAGTTCAGATTGCCCAGTATATCGATAATGCCCACGTCGTCGACGGTTCGCACGGAAATATCGCTCTCACACGCACGAGCCGATTTAAGCCTCTCTTCGGCACGGCTCAACGCGGCATCGAGTGCCGCCTTCTGAATCGGTTTGTTGATGAAATCGGTAGCGTTGAGGTTGAGAGCCTGGATGGCCAGGTCCATGTCCCCGTGGCCGGTCACCACGATGACGTCCGTTTCGGGCGACATTTCCTTGATGCGGCGCAGGACTTCAAACCCGTCGATACCGGGCATCTTGATGTCCGTGATGACGATGGGAGGCCTTTCCTTTTCGAAGATTTCGATCCCTTCCAGCCCGTTTTCCGCCGTGAGGACATCGAAGCCGTAGACTCCCAGAAAAAGGCGAAACATGGTCAAAGTGGGTCTTTCATCATCGATGACGAGAATCTTTTTCATCTGCGCCGCGACTCCTCTGCGGGAACCGGATGAACGGGGAAAGTGAGCTTGAACGTCGTTCCGACATCTTCTTCGGACCGGACCTCGATGTCTCCTCCGTAATCCCTGACAATGCCGTAGGTGATGGAAAGGCCGAGCCCCATACCCTGACCGGCTTCCTTGGTGGTGAAGAAGGGTTCGAATATCTTGTCCCTGATATGCTCGGGAATGCCCGTTCCGGAATCCGAAACACTCACGGCAACACGGTCGTTCTCCATGAAGGAACGGATGCGAATCGTCTGCAAAACGGCATTTCCCACCGTCTGCCGCTTCTGGTTGATGGCGTCCCGGGCGTTGGTGACGAGGTTGAACAGCACCTGCTGAAGCTTGTTGTTGTGTGCCAGGATGGGAGGCAGGGCATCGTCGAGTTCCAGCACCACGTGGATGTTCTGAAGGCTGAGCTGCTGCCCGAGCAGAGCGAAGACTCCCCGAATGGGCCTGTTGATGTTCAGCCTCTCCTCCACAAGTTCAGCCTTCCTGCCGAATTCCCGGAGAGTGCTGATGATCTCGGAAGCCCGATCCACCTGGCTGCTCATTTCATCGACCACGGTGTGCAGTTGATCCGGGGGGACGGCGCCTTCCTTTTCGATCATCATCCTGAGGAATTCGCTGCCCATCTTGATGGAGTTCAGGGGCTGGTTGAGTTCGTGGGCCACTCCGGAAGACATTTCACCCAGGGCGGTCATCTTGCTTGCCTGGACCAGCTGCGCGTCCTTTTCGATCATCTGGGTGACGTCGTTGGTGGCGACGATGATGGCGGGCCTGTCCCTGTAAATGGTCGGACAGGCATGCACGTTGACGTAGAAAGGTATTCCCCCTTTTCTGTAAGTGCGCACCTTCTGGGAAATGGACAGAGTTTCCTCGTCGGGTTCCTCCCGGCAGTGGAAGTTGTACAGGATCTCTTCTGTGTGTTCGGGCACCAGTTCAGCAAAGGACTTGCCGAGAAGTTCTTCCCTGACATAGCCGTATGTACGTTCGGCGCTCGGATTTGCGTCCAGGATTTCAAAGGTTGCCCTGTCCAGCACGAAAATGGGATCCGGACCGCTGTCGAAAAGCGAACGATATTTTTCCTCCGATTCTCGCAGCTTGCTCCTGTAAAGCTTAATGCTCCTGATCATGTTGTTGAATGCCTCGGCAAGCTGAACCACTTCATCTCCAACCGGCTGCCTGAATAGGAATTCCGACCGGATCCCTGCACGTGTCCCCGAAGGCGATGGAGGAGCATCGGTCCTGCCTGAACGCATGGCCCCGGCAAAGCAGGTGATCTCGCAGTGCATCTCGTCCAGGTCCTTTTCCCGGCCGGGACTCGAAGCAGGCTTCCCGGCAGTGGCTCCAGGGAAATCGAACTGGACGTCGAGGTTGCCGCGGCTGATCTCGTCGGCCATCCTGGTGAACTGAACGATGGGTTTGCTGATGTACTTGGAGAGCCAGTTGATGATCAGCACGAAGATCGTGGCGATGGCCGATATCAATCCCAGGAAGGTGAGTCTCAGCTTGGCGATGAGATGGTCGATGTGCTTCTTGTTCAACCCCACGTGAATGGTCCCGATCTGGTAAATGCCCTCCCGCACCGGTACCGCAATGTCGTAGGCGGGGTTGTCGAAGACGTGGATCAGCCTGACGCTGTGGTTCTGTTCCGGAGCAACGGCGTTGACGTCGAGCAGTTCTTCGGGAAACGGCCGGGTAAAGGTGTGCGCCAGGAGCTTGCTCTGCGTGTCGACGATGAAGATATACGCGATAAGCGGTTTCCTTTCACCCAGTTGAGCGGCATCAAATGCCAGGCTGACCAGGTTGGGGATATCCCGGGTCAGGATATAAGACCTGCTCAGATCGGCAATACTCTGAGCAATGGCTATCCCTCTCAGTTCCAGTTCCGAAGTCATGTTCCTCACCAGTACCCACCGGGTTGCCAGCGCTATACCGGCGCTCAGCAGAAACATCGTGATGAGTGTGGAAAAGAGTATCTTGTTTCTGAAACTGAGATTATGCAGTCTAAACATGGCGTGCTTTGCTCATATGAGTTGCCGGAAGACCTTGCTGAGGCGGTGATTCCTGCCGTTTGCCCCGGAAGGCGAAAGCCCCGCCCGAGAATCCCCCGGGCGTTCCATTCCACCCATGGTCAGGGAATCGGAAAGAGGATGCGTGCAAGTTCATTCGGATGTCCCCTTGCCCAGTTCGGCCTTGATCTTCTTCCAGTCCGTTATCAGTACGAATCTGCCGTTTTCGATCCTGGTGAAATACACCTCCTCCAATCCTTGGTGGTCCGTCGCACTGAAGGTGATGGTGTTGGCAATTCCCACGGAATAATCCTGGATCGTCTCGAGCGCCTCGATAAAACGCTCCCTGTCGAGGTCCCTGCCACAGCGCTCGAGGCCTTCAACCAGGACCTTCGCGTTGATATATCCTTCGAGTCCTATCACATTGGGCTGATCTTCAGGAAAGTACCTGAGGTGAAGTTCCTTGTATTCCGCGGTCCCCCAGAGTAAAGTCGCCGATTCAGCCGCATCGGGTGGTGGCACCACCTGGGTCATCATGACTCCTTCCCCGTCGGCCCCAAGCCTCTTGGCGATCTCATCAGCCCCCACAAAGGACACCATGTAGAATACGGGATGGAATCCCCTGGACTTGGATGCCTTGATGAACTCCGCGCAGGGTTCGTAGGTGCCGATCATCACCACCGCTTCAGCTCCGGAATGCATGATCTTGTTCAGCCCCTCCTCGATGTCCATCGTCCCACGGATATAACTTCCTGTAGCCACTGGAGCCAGTTTGAAATCCTTCAGGGCCAGTTCGGTCCCCTTCAACCCGTCGAATCCGTAGGCGTCGTACTGGTAAAAGACCGCGATGCGTTCAAGGTCGAGGTCCTCGACCAGGTGTTTCACCGCCGCCTCCGTTTCCTGGTAATAAGAAGCCCTGATGTTGATCAGGTACCGGTTGAACGGTTCGCGCAACGCGTTGGCTCCCGTAAACATCCCCACAAGAGGAATCCTGGCTTCTTCGATGAGCGGGAGGATCTTCACGGTAGTCGGCGTGCCGACATAACAGAACAGAGCAAAGACTCCGTCGTCCACAATGAGCCTTTGAGTATTCATGAGACATTTGGGCGGGTCGTACTCGTCATCGTAGGTGATCAGCCTGATCTTGCGCCCGTGAATCCCTCCGTTTTCATTCACGTGGTTCAGATAGGAAAGAGCCCCGTGGAGCGTCTGCGTGCCAAGATACCCGGCATGTCCGGAAAGAGCCAGAGAAGAACCTATGCGGATTTCCGTATCCGAAACACCGGGGATATTGTCGGGAGACTCGCTGATGATTGTCGTATCCGTACAGGAGGCTAAAACGGGCACAACCAGGAGCAGAGCCAGAGCGATCTTGATCAAGCGGAGGTTCCTGCACATAGCCTATGGAATCCTTCGAGCGAAAGCCTGCGCTTCGCCGCGGTCTTGGGTATATCCGTCCAACGGGTGCCTCCGGTGCTTTTCACGCAAGGGATCGATGGCATCACAACGTCATCCGGCAACACAACGTCATTCCCGCAAAACTCACAACGTCATTCCCGCAAAACTCACAACGTCATTCCCGCAAAACTCACAACGTCATTCCCGCGAAGGAGACTGTGTCGTAATTGTAGGGCCTGGGAGTGGATTTTTATGGTTTAATAGGAATAAAAAATAGGCAAATCGGAAGGTTATGTGGTATAGTGTAGCCCTGAGAGCAGGAGGAAAAGGGCTATGGCT